>JANMGF010000397.1:0-1735 GCA_031374535.1 Polyangium sp. (in: bacteria) | reverse complement strand
CGAGACCGTGTAGGTGAGGAGGTAGAAGAGCACGCTCGCCGTGGCCTGCTCGGGCGCCCGCATGGTCGCGACGAGCGCGACGAGGATGTACCCGGCGTGGGCCACGCTCGAGTACGCGAGCATGCGCTTGACCGACTCCTGCTGCCCCGCGATGAGGTTCGCCACCGTCATCGTGAGCACCGCGAGCAGCGCGAGGACCGGAGGCCATCCCGAGGCCCACGACTCGAGCCCGCCCTCGCCGAAGCCGACGACGAGCACGCGTAGCATCGTCGCGAACGCGGCACACTTCACCGCCACGGCCATGTACGTCGTGGTCGGCGTCGGCGCGCCCTCGTAGGCGTCCGGCGTCCACATGTGGAACGGCACCGCGCTCACCTTGAAGGCGAGCCCCACGATGATGAGCGCCGCCGCCGTGATCACGAGCGCGAAGTTCGGACCCTTGCCCGGCACGGCCGTCGCGAGCGACGCGCGGATGCCCACGAGATCCGTGTGCCCCGTCGCGCCGTAGAGCAGGGCCCCGCCGTAGAGCAGGAGCGCGGCCGCGAACGAACCGAGCAGGAAGTACTTCACCGCCGCTTCGGTGCTGCGGAGCGAGGCGCGGCGGAAGCCGACCATCGCGTACACGCCGAGCGACATCGTCTCGAGCCCGAGGAAAAGCGAGAGCAGATCACCCGCCGCGGCGAGAATCATCGCGCCCACCGTCGAGAAGATCACGAGCGGGTAAAACTCGCCGCGATCGAGCCGATGCTCCGGCATGTAGCCGCCCGCGAGCAGCGCCGCGAGGGCGCCGCCGAGGCAAAGCACGAACGAGAAAAACAGCGTGAAGCGGTCGACGATGATCCAGGGCGCGACGTCCGCCGCACCCTCGAGTTTTTCCGGACCGACGAACCAGATCGCCGCCGAGAACACCGCGCCCGCGAGCAACGTCACGGCCGTGCCGAGCGAGAGCTCCGACGACGGACCCGCGTCGCGATCCTCCGAGGTCTCGTCGACGCGGCGGCGCGAGAACGCCTCCGCGACCATGAGAAGCAGACCGCCGAGGCTGACGATGAGCAGCGGCGACAGGCCGAGGAAGAGTCCCGTCTTCACGGTGCCACCTTGCCTTCACCACCGAGCGCCGCCTGCGAGTCCGCGCCGCCGGCCGGCTCTTCGGGCTTCTCTTTCCTCGGCATGCCCTTCAGGAACGCCGGCGAGAATGTGTCCTCGGGCAAGAGCTTCGCGTCCCGATCGTCCGAGAACAGGACCGCCTGGCCCGATACGACCTTGAACTGATTGTGGTGGAGCAGGACCGACTCCTTCATCCGATCGAGGAAGATCGATGGGAAGAGCCCGATGACGAAGATCATCAGCACGAGGGGCGCGAGCGCGAGCGACTCGCGCACCGTCAGATCGGGCAGGTGCTTGTTCTTCGGGTTCGTGAGCGGTCCGAAGAACATCTTCTGGACCACGTAGAGCATGTAGACCGCCGAGAGGATCACGCCGGCCGAGGCGCCCACCGTGTGGATCCCGGCGAACTTGCCGAGCCGCTCCGACATGAACGTGCCCATGATGATGAGGAACTCGCCGACGAACCCGTTCGTGCCCGGGACCCCGATCGACGAGAACGTCACGATCAGGAAGACCGTCGCGTAGATCGGCATCACCTTCGCGAGGCCGCCGAACTCGTTCAGCTCACGCGTGTGGCGCCGGTCGTAGATCACGCCGACCAGCATGAAGAGCGCGCCGGTCGAGACGC
>JANMGF010000370.1:0-4566 GCA_031374535.1 Polyangium sp. (in: bacteria) | reverse complement strand
TTGTAATCGACGGGCGCGTCCTCGGCCGAGAGGCGGGCGCGCACCAGACCGACGATCGGCGCGGGATCCTTCGGCTGGAGCGCCCCTGCCTTCTTGTAGGCCTTCTCCGCCGCCGCGAAATCCCCCCGCCCATACGCCGCGTCCCCCTCGACGAGCGCGCGATCCGCGGGCGTCCCCGTCCCGCGCGCGAGCTTCGCCGGCGGCGGCAGAGCGGCCTCCTCCGCGGAGACGGGCGCGTCGAGCGGAACACCCGACCCCGCGGGCGGCTGTACGGTTACGGGAGTGCTTCCGAAAGTGAGGGCGGGAGCGGGCGCGGTTCCAGAAGCGCCTCCGTAAGTGACAACCGGGAGCGGAGGCGGCGGCGGAGGCGGCGGCAAGGCCGCGGGGCCACAGGCGGCGAGGAGCACGAGGGCGAGCGCGCCGCGGCGCAGGAGTACCGAACGGCCTTGTTTCACAGCTTGTACGGGGTCATCGAATGTTCTTTGCCGTCGTAACGCAGGAGCACGGGCTTGTTGTCGAGCCGCGTCGCCACGGCGACCGGCCTCTTCCAGCAGCGTACCAGCGAGACGAGCGTCTCGCGCGCGTAATCGGCCCGCAGGTCCACGCCGCCGTGCTGGTGCTCGAGGAGCAGCTCGCCGCGGTTCTGGTGGTTCGCGTCGATCACGCGGATGTACGGGTCGCCGAAGTTCGTGAGCGAGAAGAGGAGCTTCTCCTTCACGTCCCGGAACGTGCGGCTCTCGATCTCGAAACGATCGTTCCGCCCGGAAAAACCGAACGTGTAGAGCTTTTGCTCCCTCACGAAATCGGGGGTCAAAAACTCGTCGATGAACGTGACGTCATTGTAAAGCGAGCGGACCTGGAAGATCTTCTGGCGGCCGAGGCCGAGGCGCATGTCCCAGCTCCGCTTCGCGTCGAGGTCGTTGCACTCCTCCCACTCGCGGCCGAAGCGCCCCTTGTTCCAGCGATCCTCGATGTACCGGTAAAGCTCGACCCCGATCTTGTACGGGTTCAGCCGGCCCGGCGCCGTGGCCATGACGCCGGCGTTGTTGTCCGCGTAATCGATGATCTCCGAGGCATCGAGGATCTTCTCGGTGAGGATCTTCGAATGCCAGTACGCGGCCCAGCCCTCGTTCATGATCTTGGTCTGGCGCTGCGGCACGAAATACTGCGCCTCGTCGCGGATGGCCTCGAGCACGTCACGCTCCCAGCGATCGAGGGGCGCGTGGTCGAGCAAAAACCCGAGCACGTCCCGCTCCGGCCGCTCGGGGACCTTGCGCTCCACCGGCCGCTCTTTCGCCATCTGCTTGCGCCGGGCCTCGATGTATTCCTCCGGGTTGATGAAGGATTCCATGTATTCCTTCGCCCGGAGCCGCGGGACCTCGATCGGCTTCTCGTCCTCGTCCTCGTCGACCTTCTTCACCGCCGCGCGGCCCGAGAAGGGCTGCCAGGGATCGATGAGGTTCTCGAGCGAGAGGCAACGATCGATGAAATCCTCGACCTTGTTGATGCCATGGCGCTCGATGTGCCGCGAAATCCGCGCGCCGTGGTTCGCCATCTTGTCGATCCAGCGGCGATCAGGGTCGTAACCGCTCGTCTTCTTCACCGGATCGATGACAGAACCCTTCTGGTCGAGATCGGTCGAGCGAAAGCAGAAATTGTTCTTGAAGAAGTCCACGTGCCCATAGACGTGGGCCATCACGAGCTTCTGGTCGGTGAGCGAGTTGCCCTCGAGCAGATAGGCGTACGAGGGGTTGTTGTTGATGACCATCTCGTAAATCTTCGAGAGGCCATACTCGTAGCTCTTGGAGAGCTGCTCGTACTCCATGCCGAACCGCCAGTGCGGATACCGGCTGGGGAAACCGCCATACGCGGCGATCTCGTTCATCTGGTCGTACGTCAGGATCTCGAAGATCGTGGGGAAAAAATCGAGGCCGTATTCCCTCGCGGCGGCCTCGACGCGCGCCTGCTCGACCCGCAGGTACCGAGGAAGCGCCGTGTTCAGGGCAAACTTGCTCATCTCGCCTTCACGCCCCCTGTCACTTTCCCTTGCCCAGGAAATCCTTGATGCTCCCCACGATCCCGTCCTTGTCCCGGATCTCGCTCGTCACGACGCGCTCGTCCCTGCCGAAATGCTCGCGCAGGTCCTTGATGAACTGGCCCGATCCATACGGGCTCTCGACCTGCCCATAAGCGAACATGTTCGCCCGCGGCAGGATGCGGTTCTTCAGCACGTCCACGCACGCGAGCGTGTCGTCCATCGACCAGTTGTCGCCGTCCGAGAAATGGAACGGATAGATGTTCCATTCGGCCGCGGGATAATCCGCGTCGACGATCTGCGAGCAGAGCTTGTACGCGCTCGAGATCATGGTGCCGCCCGACTCGCGGGTGTGAAAAAACGTGTTCCGGTCGACCTCGCGCGCCACGGCGTCGTGGATGATGAAGCGCGATTCGAGCCCCTTGTATTGCTTGGTGAGCCACGCATCGATCCAGAAGGACTCGATACGCACGATCTCCTTCTGCTCGTCGCCCATCGAGCCCGACACGTCCATCATGTAAATGATGACCGCGTTCGCCACGGGCTCGGTGACCGTCTTCCACGATCGATATCGCTTGTCGTCCGGGATGGGCACCACGACGGGCTTGTCCGGGGCGAACGTGCCGCTCGCGATCATACGCTTCAGCGCCTCGCGGTAGGTGCGCTTGAAATGCCGCAAGGACTCGGGGCCGACGCGCCGGATGCCCGAATAACGGTCGTGGGCATTGGAGATCTTGCTTTTGCCCTTGTCCTGGATGTCCGGCAGCTCGAGCTCCTCGCCGAGGATGGCCGCCAGTTCATCGAGCGTGACATCGACCTCGAGGAGGTGATCACCCGCGTCGCTGCCAGCTTGCCCTTGCCCGGGCTGCTTTTCGTCGCCGCCGTGGATGGGATCCCCAGGGTTTCCGTCCCCCTGCCCCACCCCGCCCCGCTGCTTGTCCCCGAACCGGAACCGAGGGATCTCGATATGGGGGATCGGGATCGATACGAGATCCTTGCCCTTCCGGCCGACGAGCTCGCCCTGCGAGATGTACTTGCGGAGATTCTGCCGGATCCTCCCACGGATGATCTGGCGAAAACGGCCGTGATCCTGGTCGATCTTCAGCGACACCCCCGAAGTGTAGCAGATTCGCCGGGGATGAGGCGATTGACACCCAAGAACTCCGCGGCCGCCCCGCACACACACGGAGAACCTCGTCCACGCACGCCCCCGTCGGACATGCGCTCGTCCTCGCGCTCCGATCGTAGGCGTCCAGGACGGGGCCTGTGATACGCTCCAAGGTGATGTCGAGGGGCTCTTCTTTCATGCGGATGCTTTGGCTCGTGTTGTCGCTCGTGACCCTCGGGTGCGGGGGTCGGGCGGAGCTACTCGGGCCAGGACAAGGGGAAGGCGGCCAGGGTGGCCAGGGTGGCCAGGGTGGCCAGGGAGGCCAGGGTGGCCAGGGCGGTCAGGGAGGCAATGTCTGCCTCGATGACGGTTCGCCCTGCCAGAACGGGAGCGCCTGCTGTACCGGCACGTGTGAAAACGGCCTGTGTGGGCCGTCCGCGTGTTTGCCCGATGAGGCGTTCTGCGTGGACGCCGGCGAGTGCTGCGCGGGCGTTTGCGTGAACAACCGCTGCGGCTTCAACCAGTGTTCTCCCGACGGCTTCGGCTGCTTCGAGGGCATCGAGTGTTGCAACGGGATCTGCCAGAACGGCGTCTGCGGCATCGGGCCCTGCCTGCCGGACGGCTTTGGTTGCGTCGAGAACTTCGAGTGTTGCGCCGGCGCCTGCATCAACGGCGTGTGCGGGTTCGACCAGTGCCTGCCCGACGGCTTCGGCTGCATCAACGACTTCGAGTGCTGCAACGGCTCGTGTAACCCGCTCGGGATCTGCGGCCCGGCGATGTGCTTGCCCGACGGATCAGGGTGCAAGGATAACCTCGACTGCTGCATCCAGGCCTGCATCAACAGCACCTGCGGCTTTCCGCAGTGCACCGAGAACGGCCTCGGCTGCGTGTCGCCCGACGAGTGTTGCTCGGGCCTCTGCTCGAACGGTGTTTGCCTGGGCAACGACTGCTCGCATGACGTGTGCGTGACCGGCCCCGCGCTCGATCCCGGCTGCGGGCCCTGCGCCGCGGCGGTCTGCAACATCGACTCGTTCTGCTGCGACGTGAACTGGGACGGGCTCTGCGTGAGCGCCGTCGACTCGGTCTGCGGCCAGACCTGGCGCAAGTGTTTGCCTCATGCCCGCGGAAGTCAATCGAGGGGATACAGGCGGCAGTCACTGGCCCGACACCGTGCAGCCGCGATCAGGCCCAGGCCCGCTTCCCGGTGGTTTTCGTGAGCCATGCGCGCGCTGTTTCCGCCTCGCCCAGAAGCCACTGTCGGAAGCGGCGCAATTGCGGGCGCGCCGTGGCCTCGACACGGAAGCGCGCCTGAAACACGTGGGACGTTCGCGCGCCCGTGGTCATCGGGAAGGGCAATGTGATGGCTCCCTCGTCGATCATCGGCGCAAGCAGCGCGAGGCCGCACAGGGCGATGCCGGCGTCG
>JANMGF010000367.1:0-2966 GCA_031374535.1 Polyangium sp. (in: bacteria) | reverse complement strand
CCTCGAGGCCGTCGAGGATCTGCTGGAAGTGCTCGATGACCTTCTCGATCGGGATCCGGCCCCGCTTGGCGCGCTCCTTCAGCGTCTCGCCTTCGAGGAGCTCCATGACCATGAAGCGGTCGCCGTCCTCGGTGGTGCCGAGATCGAGGACCTCCACGATGTGATCCGATCCGATCTGCCCGGCCGCCTGCGCCTCGCGTTCGAACCGCACGGACGCGTCGCCGGAGGCTTCCGTGGCCGCGCGCGAGAGCACCTTGATCGCGACCTGGCGCTTGATCTGGAGGTTCTCGGCGAGGTGCACGACGCCCATCCCGCCCCGTCCGAGCATCCGGAGGATACGGTACTTGCCGTCGAGGACGTCGCCTTCGTGGAGCTTCATCGCAGATCCGCTAGATGGGGCAAACGGCCGGGTCGAGGCACGATCCGCCGCAGCAGATCGTGGGGTTATTGCACTCGTTGTCGGGGTCGGTGTACTCGGCGATGTTCGCGCAGGTGCCGTTGCCGAAGATGTGTTTGGCGCCGCTGCACGATTTGCACGTGCCGGGGCAAGCGGTGTTGCAGCAGAAGCCATCGACGCAGAAGCCACTCGTGCACTGCGACGCCATCGTGCAAGAAGAGCCGTTCGGCAAGCTCGACCCCGTGCAGGTGCCGCCCGAGCAGGTGAAGCCCGCGGCGCAGTCCGCGTTGACCGCGCAGGTCGTCTTGCAGGACGTCGTCCCGCAGACGTAGGGGCTACACGCCTTCGTGCCGGCGTCGAGACACATGCCGGCGCCGCTGCACATGTCGGCCTAGCTCTCGACGCCGTTCGTGCAGCTCGCCGCGATACACACCGTGCTCGACGTGTAGAGCTGGCAGGTCGCGGTGCCCGAGCAGAACCCGTTCGTACCGCAGGTCGAGGTGGCCGTGGCCGTGCACTCGTTGTCCGGATCGAGGCCGACCCCGATGTTGCCGCACGTGCCACTCACGCCCGAGCCTTTTTTCGCCGCCGTGCACGCCTGGCAGAGGCCCGTGCACGCCGTCGCGCAGCAGACGCCGTCGACGCAGAAGCCACTCGAACACTCGCTTGCCGCCGCGCACGCTTGCCCCGCGACCTTCTTCGCGACGCACGCCTGCGCCGCGCAATAAAACGAAGCGCTGCAATCCACGTCGGCGGCGCAAGCGGCCTTGCAGGCGTTCATGCTGCACGTGTAGGGGCTACACGCCTGCGTGCCGGCGTCGATGCACGCGCCGACGCCGTTGCACGTGTCGGCCTTCGTCAACGTCGAGCCGGCGCACGAGGCGCCGACGCACACGGTGCCCGCGGCGTAGAGCTGGCAGCTGTTCGCGCCGCTGCAGAAGCCGTTCGTGCCGCACGAGGCGACGCCCTGATCGGGGCACTCGGCATCCGGATCGGTGGCGACCTGGATGGGGCCGCAGGTGCCGTTGGTCGCGCCCGCGCCCTTCTTCGCAGCAGAGCAAGCCTGGCAAAGGCCCCCGCAGGTGGTGTCGCAGCAGACGCCGTCGACGCAGAAGTTGCTCTGGCACTCGTTCGCCGCAGCGCAGACCGCGCCGAGGGGCTTTTTCGTTCCGCAAACGCCATTCACGCACGCGTTGCCCGCGGTGCAGTCGGCGTCTCCCACGCACGTCGTCTTGCATGCGCCGGCGCCACACACGTAGGGCGCGCACGCCTTCGTGCCGCCGTCGACGCAGACGCCGAGGCCGTTGCAGGTGTCGGCGTTCGTCTGCGTGGACGTCGTGCAGCTCGGCTGCATGCAGACCGTACCCGCGGCGTAGAGCTGGCAGGCGCCCGTGCCATTGCACGCGCCGTTCGTCTTGCACGAGGCCGCGCCGAGATCGTCGCACTCGCTGTCGGGATCACTGCCGGCCACGATGGGCCCACACACGCCGCTGGCGCCCGCGCCCTTCTTCCCGGCCGAGCACGCCTGGCAGGCGCCGCCGCAAGCCGAGTTGCAACACACGCCGTCGACGCAGAATCCAGCCGCGCACTCGTTCGATCCGCCGCAGCTCGCGCCCGCCATCTTCGCCGGCACGCACGCGCCCGCGGCGCAGTACTGGCCCGCCGCGCACTGAGCATCGATCGCGCACATCGCGGCGCACACGTCGCCCTGACACGCGTACGGCGCGCAGCTCGCGTTGCCCTTGTCGACGCAGCTGCCCATGCCGTCGCAGGTGTCGGGGTTCGTCTGCACGCCCGCCGCGCACCCGCCCGGCGCGCAGATCGTGCCCGACACGTAGCTCCGGCACGCGCCCTTGCCGTTACACGTGCCGTCGGTCCCGCACGATCCTGCGCCCTGATCGGGGCAATCGCCGTCGGGATCCGTGCCCTCGAGGGCCGGCGCGCAGGTGCCGTCCGTGCCGCCCGTGAGCGACGCGCTGCACGCCTCGCACGTGCCCTCGCAGGCGACGTTGCAGCAGATGCCGTCGGCGCAGAAGCCGCTCTCGCACTGGTTCGGCTTGCTCGCCTGGCACACGCTGCCGACGGGCTTCTTGTCGACGCACGCGCCCGAGACCACGTCGCAGTATTTGCCCGTCGCGCAGTCGCCGTCGTTGCCGCAGTCGGTCGCGCAGACGTTGCCCACGCACGCGTTCGGCGCGCAATCGACGGCGCCGGCGTCCACGCAGGTGCCGGCGCCGTCGCAGATCTTCGGCAACGTTTTGGTTTGTCCGACGCAGGACTGCGGCGCGCACTCGGTCTCCTTCGGGTAGAAGGCGCACGCGCGGCTTCCATCACAGGCGCCGTTCGTCCCGCACGACGTCGCGCCCTCGTCGGCGCACTCGCCCTCGGGATCGATGCCCGCGAGCGTCGGCGCGCACGTGCCGTTCGTTTGTCCCGTGTGCGCCGCGCTGCACGCCTCGCAGGTCCCGGTACACGCGGCGTCGCAACACACGTTGTCCACGCAGAAGCCGGATCCACACGTGGTCCCGTCGCTGCAAGGCTCGCCGGTCGCGCCGCCGCCCTGCCCGCC
>JANMGF010000298.1:0-2270 GCA_031374535.1 Polyangium sp. (in: bacteria) | reverse complement strand
CTCTGCCGGGACGAACGGGGCGTCGAGCCAAACGACGCGTTCTGGGAGCGCCGCCGCGCGCTGCAATCGAATGTGCTTGTCTCGGAGCGCGATCCCCGGAAGGATACGCCCAGCGCACGATGACCAGCGAAGAAACCCTACGACCCGCGATCATCCCCAACGCCAAGTACCCGCCGACGATCCCGTACATCATCGGAAACGAGGCGTGCGAGCGCTTCAGCTTCTACGGGATGCGGAACATCCTCACGATTTTCCTCGTGAGTTACCTGCTCGTCGATGTCGCGCCGAAGGATCGCGACGCGGCGGCGAAGGAGATCTTCCACGTCTTCGTGATGGGCGTGTATTTCTTCCCGCTGCTCGGCGGCTGGATCTCCGATCGATTCCTCGGCAAGTACCGGACGATCCTCTGGCTCTCCTTGCTCTACTGCGCCGGGCACGCCTGCCTCGCGGTCTTCGAATCGAGCAAGGCGGGGTTTTACACGGGGCTCTTCCTCATCGCGCTCGGATCGGGCGGGATCAAGCCGTGCGTCTCGTCGTTCGTCGGCGATCAGTTCGACCAGACGAACAAGCACCTCGCGCGCGTGGTGTTCGACGCGTTTTACTGGATCATCAATTTCGGATCGTTCTTCGCGTCCCTGCTCATCCCGCTCACGCTGAAGAAATGGGGACCGAGCGTCGCCTTTGGTATCCCGGGCGCGCTCATGTTCGTCGCGACGGTGATCTTCTGGATCGGCCGCAAAGAGTACGTGGTGGTCCCGCCCTCGCCCTCGGATCCGAGTTCGTTCGGGCGCATCGCGTGGACGGCGCTCCGGAACGGCCGGGGCGCGGGGCGGCTGCTCTCGATGGCGGGCGCGCTCGGGTTCGTCGGGGCCCTCTTTCTGATCCCCACGCTTGGATTCGTCGCGTCGTTTTGCCTCGCCCTGGTGGTCTTCATGGTGCTCGCGGGGCCGGGCGTGTTGCTCTCGCTCGACGCGGCGCGCGGCGCCCACCCGGACGAGGACGTCGAGGGCGTGCGGTCGGTGCTGCGGGTGCTCGTGGTCTTCGCCCTCGTGACGCCCTTTTGGTCGCTCTTCGATCAAAAAGCGTCGACGTGGATCCTCCAGGGCAAGGCGATGGCGCTGCCCGGCTGGAGCTGGTTTTCGAGCGCGTCGCAGATGCAATCGGTGAACCCGCTTCTCGTGATGGCGCTCATCCCGTTCAACAATATCGTGCTGTATCCGGCCCTCCGTGCCTTCGGCGTGAACCCCTCGCCGCTGCGGCGCATGACGGCGGGCATCGCGATCGCGGGCATTTCGTGGATCGTGATCGGGATCATTCAGCGCTGGATCGACGCGGGGGAGACGGTGTCGATCCTGTGGCAGGTGCTGCCGTACACGATCCTGACCTTCGGCGAGGTTCTGGTCTCGGCGACGGGGCTCGAGTTCGCCTACAGCCAGGCGCCGGTGAAGATGAAAGGCACGCTGATGAGCTTCTGGTCGCTCTCGGTGACGGTGGGCGGGCTCTGGGTGCTGCTGGTGAACGCGGGAATGAAGAACGAGCGGTTCACGAGCGCAATCACGGCGCAGACGGGCCTGTCGACGACGGCGTTCCAGATGTTTTTCTTCGCGGGGTTCGCGTTCGTGTTCGCGCTGGCCTTCGGCGCGTATGCGATGCGGTACAAGACGGTGGAGTTTTATCGGAAGGCGTGAGGGGCGGGACGCGCGTCTACGGCGGAAGTGAGTCGGTAAGGAGAGCACCCATGGCAAATCCCAAACATGACGCAGTGGTCGATGCATTTCAGCGCGTAGCGGCGAGCCTCGGCCATCCCATGCCTCTTCGGACATGCGAGCGCGGCCCCAAAATTGGTTACACCAACATCCATCGACCGAACCAGCCCCCGCTCGGTATGCACAAGCGGTGCACCAATCACGTCATCGGCATCGAGAAAACCAATGGAACGGTCGCGCTTCATGAGCCCATCGGGGAGCGACTCGGCGCGCTTAAGCGACCGAAATTGCATATCAAGGATCACCCGCTCGGTGGATCGGCGGGAACGAACTATGGAAAATTCGGGTATGCATTCGAGTACTCGGAGATTCTTAAAAAATGGGAAACGCTCGATGCCTTCGCGAGGGTCGTCATCGCCGCGTTCAAGGCATCCTCCCGGTGGTAACAATTCCCTGAACCACGCGGCCCGCGGGGCGCTGGAGGCGATGATGAAGGGCTACGAATACCAGAGCGATTTCGCGAAGAAGTACTACGGGCAGGGGCGCGTCGACGAAGCCGCCCGC
>JANMGF010000265.1:0-4457 GCA_031374535.1 Polyangium sp. (in: bacteria) | reverse complement strand
GACCGCGCCCAAGCCGAGCGCGGCGATCCCCACGCCTCCCACGACGAACGCCGCGGTGCGCATGCCGTTCGAGCCTCCACCCTCGGCGGGTCTCACGTCGCGGATCGGACCTTCCTTTTCGACGGGTTTCGCAGCCGGATCGGGCGCGAGGGCGGGCACCGAGACGGTCTTGTCGCCCGGGTTTTGGCCGACCTCGATCGTCGTTACCCACGGCAAAAAACCGGGCGCGGTCGCCTCGATCGTGTGCGCGCCGGGATCGACCGGGATGGGATCGCCGAGCAAGGTGGATCCGAGGACCTCACCGTCGCGCTTGATCACGAGCCCCAAGGCGGGCGACGTGGCCTCGATGCGCAAGCGCGAGAGCTTGGGCGCGAGCTTCTGCGCGAAGTCCTCCGCGATCCCCATCCGATCGGTTTGTCCCGTCGCGCGCGCCATGGCCGCCGCCTCCTTGTAGCGCGCCCACGCCGAGGCGGTGCGGCCGAGCTGCTCGTTGCAGAGCGCCAGGTTCAGCAGCGCGCCGACCGAGGGATCGAGCCTCGAGCTCTCCTCGAACTTGGGGCACGCCTCCGCGGGTTTGCCCTCGTCCATGAGCTTGCGGCCGCGCTCGAAGGCGGCCTCGGCGATGGCCTTTTTGTCGCCGCCCTGGGCCGCCGCGGGGGCCTCTGCGAAGACGAGCGTCACGGCGATCGCGAGCGCGGCGGCGCGGATCACCGAGGGCGGGCCGCTAGCGGTGCGTGAACGCGGTGTTCGCATGTTTCGGATGTTTGCTCGTCGGGGCCGTCCCCGGCTTGCTCAGAGCCTTCGTACCCGGCGGAGGCGTCACGAGCACGCCCGTCGCGGAGGGGGCCGTCTCCGGGGTGGAGGAAGCCGAACCGGCGGGGACGACCGCGGGCTCCGTGGTGGCCGTCGGCGCGGGGAGGATCGGCGATTCTTCGGTCTGGGCGCGAGCGGAGGGGTTGGGCTCCGTCGCGGGAACGGCGATCGCGCCTTCGGGTTTCGGCTCGACTTGTTGCGAGACGATCACGCCGCCGAGGATGCCGACGAGCGCGCCGATGCCGAGCGCGACGAAGAGGATCGAGCGGCCGCCTCTGCTCTGCGCGGGACGGTTTTTCGCCGCGCTGGCGAAGGCGGCGGCGGCATGTGCGCTCCGCGGGCCCGTGTAGAGATCGGCCTCGATACGGCTCAGGTCGGGCTCGATGTGCGTGATCGACGTGACCGCCGGGCTCGCGACGCCACTCGTGATGCCGGTCGGTGCCGTCACCGCGGCGGCGGCGGCAGGCAGCTCCTCCGCGGCGACGATCTGCACCGGCAGCGGCATCGTTTTGTGCCCGGTCTGCGAGGCGAGCTCTGGGGACGTCGTGGCGGAGGAGAGCGTCGAGCTGATGGCGGAGTTGCGTCGGCCCGTGTTCCCCAGCGGCGTGGTGCTTGGGCCCTCGGTCCAATCGGACGTCATGCGCGCCGGCGCCGCGGGCAAGGACGGCTGCGAAGGCAGGCGCGCGGTCTCCTGCGCGTTTGCCCCGGCGACGAGGGGCGGCGGCAAGCCGGCCGTGCGGGCGAGGCGCTCGAGGGTGCTCTGCGAGCGCGGCGGGGCGTAAGGCGAGAGCGCGAGGGCGAACTCGGCGATCGATGCGTAACGGAGGTTCTTGTCGCGCGCGTAGGCGCGCTCGAGGCGCGCGGCGAGATCGGCGGAGAGATCCGGGCGGAAATCACGCAGCGGCCGCGGCGCGCCGGTGAGCACCTCGGCGCAGAGCTGGGGCAAGGTCTCGGCGAAGAACGGCTGCGTGCCCGCGATGAGCTCGAAGAGCGTGATCCCGAGCGAATAGATGTCGGTGCGGTGATCGACGCCGCGCGTCTCCTGCATCTGCTCGGGCGACATGTAGAGCGCCGAGCCCATGGCGGTGGCGGTGCGGGTCAGCGCGTGTTCGCCGGCGGCGCCTTGCATCTTCGAGATGCCAAAGTCGAGCAGCTTCACGAGCGGAGAGCCGTCGCGGCGGCTCGCGAGGAAGAGGTTCGCGGGCTTCAGATCGCGGTGGACGATGCCGTAGGCGTGGGCCTCGGCGATCGCCTCGCAGGCCTGCAAAACGTAGTCGATCGCGTCGGGCACCGAGAGCGCGCCGTCCTGGAGCAGCCTCGCGAGGTCCTTGCCGTCGAGGTACTCCATGACCATGTACGGCGCGCCGTTCTCGAGCGTGGCGACGTCGAGGACGCGGGCGACGTGTTCACTCTTGATCTTCACGGCCGCGCGCGCCTCGCGCTGGAACCGCGCCGAGGCTTCGGGGTGCGTCGCGTACGCGGGCAGGAGGAACTTCAGCGCGACCCGCTCGTCGAGCGCGACGTGCCGGGCCTCGACCACGTACCCCATGCCGCCCTGCCCGAGGATACGCTCGACGCGGTACTTCTGGGCGAGGAGGGTGCCCGGTACGACCGCCGTCGCCGGCGAGTCCTGGGGAGACGGTGACGACGTCACGGACCTGGAGGCCATCATCGCGCCCGGGGGCGCCTTCCGGCAAGAGGGTTCTCGATCTGCTCGATCAGGAGGACAGGGGCAGATCGAAGCGCACGGCTGTCCCTTTGCCGAGCTCGCTTTCGATTTCGATGTCCCCGCCGACGGCCTCGACCAGGCTCTTCACGACGGAGAGCCCGAGGCCCGTCCCTTTGCCCGAAGGTTTCGTCGTGAAATACGTCTCGAAGACCCGCGCGAGGATGTCGGCGGACATGCCGCTGCCCGCGTCCTCGACGAGGCAATGGGCCCGAGACGTCGGCCGATGCTCGCTCACCTCGATGCGGATGAGCCGGCCCTCGGGGGGCTGATCGATCACGGCGTCGGCGGCGTTCGTGATGAGGTTGACGAAGATCTGCTCGAGCTTCGTGCGGCTCATGGCCACGCGTACGGGGACTCCGGGCGCCTGGGTCATGATGTTGACGCGTTTCGTCCGGCCGGAGACGTGCAGCATCGAGAGGACGTCGGCGATCACCGTGACCACGTCGAGGACCTCGTGCCGATCCTGGCTCGGTGTGCCGAGGTGCAGGAGGTTTCGCGCGTGTTCGGTCAGGTGCGCGACGCCGCGCTCGAGCGCGACGAGATCGTCCGGCTCGGGAAGCTTGCCTTCATGGGCGCGCATGCGGATGAAGGTCGCGGTGTGGGTCAGGACGGCGGCGACGTTGTTGAGCTCGTGCCCCACGCTCGCGGCGATGGTGCCGAGGGTGGCGAGCCTGTCGGCCTGGAGCAGGCGCGCGCGCGTGCGTTCGAGCTCCTCGCCGAGCCACTTGCGGTGCGCCTCGGGCTCGAGCGGGATCGGCGGCACGTCGCTCTTGCGGCTCGCCACGACGACGCTCGCGGGGCCCAGGCTGATCGGGCCATGCGCGGAGCTCTGGAACGTGGCTCGCGGGGGGGGGGGCGTCGGGAGAGGTGGCGTCGGGAGGGGGGGCGAACTCGCTGGTTTCGTCCCCGGCGCTCCGGCCTCGCCGCGTCGATCGCTCTTGCCGTCGCTCATGCCTTCTTCGGGGAGGGTATCATGTCCGGTTCGGCGGTCACCCGGCGTTTGGTGTTCCAACGATGGGCGCAAGCTCGTCCCACCCGTACCGCTTCAGGTAGTTGCGCCAGACGCCTTCACATTGCGGCCCGTATTTGCATGTCCCGCACGCCTCGCGTTTGTCCCGCTGCGCCTCGTCGAGATCCTGCCGGGTCACGAGCACGAGCCCCCGGCCGCGCCCGTCCTGGGCCCGCTCGGGGGCGCGCGTGGCGTCGAGGTTCGCCTGGGCGCCGAGATCGAAGTGCCGGTACCGCTCGACGTAGCCGCGGTTGAAATCGGCGACGCCTTCGGTCGTGCAGAGCGGGATGTCCACGAGGAAGGCCATGGGCCGGGCCTCGCCGACCTCCGCGAGGAAGCTCCGGAACGCCGCCGCGATGTCCGTGTAGCGCGGGAAAATTTGCTCGAAATAGGTGTCGGCGCGGCCGTTCGCCTGCATCACGTTGAAGACGACCTGATCGACGCCGAGCTTTCGCAAGAACCGGTAGATCTCGAGCATGTGCGGCAGGTTCCGGTCCGTGATCACGGTCGAGGTGTGGACCTCCACGCCGAAACGCTTGAGCTTGGCGATCGAGCCGAGCCCGGCGACGGTCTGCTCGAAGCTGTCGGGTGTACGCGTCAGGCCCTCGTGCAGCTTCTTCGTGTGGCCGTGGATCGAGATGTAAAACCGGTTCATCCCGGCCTTCGCGAGCAGGGCGGCGTACGGCAGGTGCGAGAGCCTGCGCCCGTTGGTCATCACGCTGATCTTGCGGTAGCCGAGGCTCTTGGCCGTGGAGACGAGATCGGGCAGCTCGGGGCGCGTCGTGGGCTCGCCCGAGGTGAAACACACCTCCTCGGCGCCCTTGTTTTCCTCGAGGATCCACCGCACGCGTTCGGCGGTCATCGCCGAGTTGTTCACGTACCGGCCGTCGCGATCTTCCTCCATGC
>JANMGF010000264.1:0-2155 GCA_031374535.1 Polyangium sp. (in: bacteria) | reverse complement strand
GCGAGCAATACGCGGCACTCCGCCTCCCGCTCGAGGTCCCCTGCCGGAGCGCGGCTCTCGATGTATTTGCGCAGGCGCCCGACGATATCGAGCCAATCGGCCTCCGCGCTCCTGCCGAGGAGGACCTGCCCGCCGCCGTCGCCGCGGGCCGAGGCTCGATCGGCATAAGCGAAGTCGCTCTCCCCGGCCGCGACTTCGAGTCGTTCCAGCCAGACCATGGGGAACGAAATGTTGATGAGCGTCGGGGCGTGCTCGGGGGCGCGCAGGGTGGTGAGGACCCTCCGGATCTCGGCATTCTCGTCCGGAACGCGGTCGTTGATGAACGCGAGGCCCGCGGGGAAGGCGGCGGCGTGCAGGAGACGAGCGGAGACGGCGTGGTCCCCATGACGGCGACGTCCCTCGATATCGATGAAGGACTCGATGTGCCGGCCCAGGGTATCCACGTCCGCGTCGGCCTTTTCGGTCCGGTCGGCATGCGCGACGCGGGCGGCGTTGGCGGTGGTTTTCCCGGTCACGTGGGATTCGAGCCGACCGGCGATCGTATCGAGCTGGGGAATGAAGATGTCGAGCGCCGGCTCGTCGGGTCCTTTTTGAGCACGCTCGACGAGCTTCTTGTGGAGCGCGCGGCTGATCGTGGCCTTCTCGGAGCGGGAGAGTTTCGAGGGGGAAGGATGGCTGGGCATGGGAAACACCTCGCTGAAACCAGCGCGACGGGATGCCGCGCGGCGGGTTCGGGGGGTGTTACAGCAAGCAGGGTGCCAGGGTGGAAAGGGCGGAAATCGGGCGGGACGGGAAGGAGGCCGGGTGGGGGTGATCCGAAACGGAGCGATGGGGTGATCCGAAACGGAGCGGAGGATGTTCCAAAACGGAGCGGCGAGAGCCCGAAGGGAGGTCTGGGCGGTCGGGGTGGTGTTTGGGGAGGCCCCGAAGCGAGGTTTCGCGGTCGGCGTGGTGTTTGGGGAGGCCCCGAAGCGAGGTCTTCGCGGTCGGGATGGTATTTGGGGGGGCCCCGAAGCGAGGTCTGAACGGTCGGGGTGGTGTTTGGGGAGGCCCCGAAGCGAGGTCCGGGCGGTCGGGGTGGTGCTTGGGGAGGCCCCGAAGCAGGGTCGAGCGGTCGGGGTGGTATTTGGGGAGGCCCCGAAGCGAGGTCTGAACGGTCGGGATGGTATTTGGGGAGGCCCCGAAGCGAGGTCTGAACGGTCCCCCAAGTGCCGCCCGTCCGGACCGACCTCCGAGAACGGTTCCGTCACCCCTGACCCGGCGTGGATAGCCCCGTGTGTTGAGGGGCCCTCGGTCGAGGTCCCCTTCTGGCGCCGTCGCGGCAATCTAAACGTCCTCGGCCGTGGCGCGTTTTCGAGCTCACGATGTCCGACGGCGGAGGAGGGCATGCGCTAACCGTCCCTGGAGGGCGGCTCGACGACGCAGGTGGGGCATTGCGGGTCGGTCCCGTGCGCGGCCTCGAACTCGAACCAATGATGCTCGATGTCCGCGTGCACATGACCACAAGCCGCCGTCCGCGGCCCCACCTCCCTGATGCCCGAGTCCCTGACACGCCGCTGCTCCTCCTCCGGCGTGCCCGGAACACAAACCTGATCCTATGCGTGTGAAAGCTCGCGGCTCATGGCATCCTCCAGGCACCCACTTCGGCGCCTCGGGCGTAATGCGACCACGGTCGCGAGGCGGGGGAGCTCGGTCCAGCTTTCTCGGGCGCTGCCCCGTTCCGCGGCGCTGCCCCGTTCTGCGGCGCTGCGAGCGAGGACAGGATCTTGGCCGCCATCTGCGCTCGTGCCTCGGCGCTGATGGGCTCCGAGGCCTCCCAGGCTTCGCGATGGGCCTCCGAGGAGGCGGCGAGAGCCTGGAGCTCCTCGGCGTCCTTCGCGGACAGTCTTCCCTCGATTCGCTGTTGGGTATGCGCCGCGCCGCCTCGTTATTCTGACAGGATGTCCGTCCGGATCTGACGGGCGAGCTTTTGCAGCCTGTTGCGCCACTGGTACATGGCGTCCGCCGTCATGCCGCAGCTCGGGGCGCGTCGTGGGCTCGCCCGAGGTGAAACACACCTCCTCGGCGCCCTTGTTTTCCTCGAGGATCCACCGCACGCGTTCGGCGGTCATCGCCGAGTTGTTCACGTACCGGCCGTCGCGATCTTCCTCCATGC
>JANMGF010000245.1:0-1745 GCA_031374535.1 Polyangium sp. (in: bacteria) | reverse complement strand
GTTCCAGTACCGACTACTAGTGCTCACGTGGCCCCGCGGAGGGGATCATCGCGGCCGGCAAGGATGGGCAGCGGCTGCGGGCCGCTCGCCGAGGGGAAACATGCCACGCGCGTGAGGGGATCCGAAGACGGCAAACAGGCGATCGACCGCCTCCGCGAGGCCGAGGCGGAGGCCGACGCGTGGCGGCACACCTTCCAGAGGTTCTTCGACACCGCCTTCGAAACTATTTTGATCGCAAACGATGAGGGGCACCTCCTCGACGCGAACCCCGCGGCCTGCGTGATGCTCGGCCGGAGCCGCGAGGAGATCCTCCGCCTCAGGATCCCCGAGATCACGGGGGGGAAGTGGACCGCCCAGTTCGAGGACCTCTGGCGCCGGTTCCTCGCCGAAGGGATCCAGGCGGGCGATTACACGCTGGTCCGCGGAGACGGCAGCACGGTCGAGGTCGAGTACCGCGCGCGGGCCAACGTCGCCCCCGGCTGGCACGTCACGACGTTGCACGACGTGACGGAACGACATCGCAAGATCGAGGGCCTCGAGCGGGCGCAACGCGTAGCGCGCGTCGGGCACTGGGAGTGGGACGTCGCGCACGACGTCGCGCTCTGGTCGGACGAATGTTTCCGCATCACGGGCGTCACGCCCTCGGCCGGGACGAAGAAGCTCGCTGACTTCACCGCCCTCGTGCACCCGGAGGATCGGACGCACCTCGAGACCACGATGCGCGAGGCGCTCCTCCGCGGAGAGCCTTACGAGCTCGACTTCCGCCTGCTCCGCGCGGACGGCAGCGAGCGGATCGTGCACGAGCAGGCCGACGTCGAGCGCGACGCGGACGGCAGGCCCGTGCGGCTGATCGGCACGATCCAGGACGTGACCGAGCAGCGCCGCACCGGGCAAGAGCGGGAGGCGCTGATCCGCAAGCTCGCCGAAGAGAAGAGCTGGCTGCGCGCGGTGTTCGAGCGCTCCCCGATCGGGCTCATGATGCACGAGAACGCGAACCCGCCGCGGGTCACCGTGAACCCGGCCGGCGAGGAGCTCAGCGGGGCGCGCATCCAGGACGCGGGGGCGCTGTCGGACGTCCTGACGCGCGTCTACCGCCCCGACGGCACGCCAATCCCCGAGCTCGAGATCCCACTCGTGCGGGCGCTGCGGAGCGGCGAGAACGTCGTCGGCTACGAGCTCCTCGTCGAGAAGCCTGACGGTACGAAGACGAACCTGATCAGCAGCGCGCATCCCGTCTTCGACGCGGACGGCGCGATCCTCGGGGCCGTCACGACGTCGGTGGACATCACGGCCCAGAAAGAGCTCGAGCGCCTGCGCGAGGAGTGGACGAGCATCGTCGCGCACGATCTGCGGCAGCCCGTGACGACCATCCTCGCGACGGCCGCGCACCTCGCCCGCAGTCTCCTCGAGCCCGGGGCCAAGACCAAGGCCGAGCGGATTCGCTCGAGCGCGGAGCGGCTCATCCGCATGACCGACGATCTCGCGGATCTGACGCGCCTCGACGCGCACAGGCTCGAGCTCGTGCGTGTCCCGACGAGCTTGCCGCCGCTGCTCCGGCAGATCGTCGACGACATGACGGACGACGAGGCGCACGGTCGCGTCTGGCTCTCGATGGAGCAGAACATCCCGATGGTCTCCGTCGATCCGGCGCGTTTCCACCAGGTCGTGGAGAACCTGCTCTCGAACGCGAAGAAGTACGGCAGCCCAAAGACGCCGATCCGCATCAAGCTCGAGGCGCGCGGCGG
>JANMGF010000240.1:0-4165 GCA_031374535.1 Polyangium sp. (in: bacteria) | reverse complement strand
CAAGAAGGCAGGCGGCGGCGGCAACGGGGAAAAATAAGCCTCTCGACGCACCCTCCAGCGTTCCACGGACTTCCCATCAAGCGGAAGACCCTCCCTCCCCAAAAAACCGTCTCCCCCTACCGCCGAGCCATCCTGTTTCGCACGAACGCGCCTCCCCACGGTCCGTCGCGGGAGGGTTATTTTCGTTCAAACGACGACACGAACGGGCGCTCGACCGGTCCACAACCCGCCGAGGAGAGGCGCGGCCTCGAAAGGAAGCATCATGTCGCCATTTCGGCTTCCATGCTTTCGACGGGGATGGGTCCCGTGACAAGAAACGGAGCCGTTTTTTCGGGGAGGACAGGTCGTCAGCCGGTTCAAGCCTTCAGGATCGTCGCCGAACGGATCGGGGCGTGGTTTCAGTCACGGTGTAGGAGGGTCTCATCGGGAGGCGCCGCGCCGGGGCGCTGCCCCGGACCCCGCGGGGGGCGGAGCATTGGTCTCATCGTGCAGGCGCTTCGCTGGGGCTTTGCCCCAGGCCCCACCGGGGCTGTCCGCCCCTGGACCCGGACCAGCGCAAGCGCTGGACGTTTTGTCAATGAACTGCGCGATGCGCAGTTCATCGAACAGGCCCGGTCAAGACCACCCACGACCCTGAAAACCAACACAGCCGCGTCGCCGGTTCTGCTGGCACCCCGGCCTCTTCGTCGGCCTGTTTAAAAAACTGCGCATCGCGCAGTTTTTCAACCCTGCGTCCAGGGCTTGCCCTGGTTCGGGTCGAGGGGCGAATAGCCCCCGCGGGGTCCGGGGCAGCGCCCCGGCGCGACGGCTTTGCCCCAGGCCCCACCCGGGGTTGTCCACCCCGGGACCCGGACCCTTCATGGCGGATTGAGCCTGCTCGAGCGTGAGGACATCAAGAAAGCGTTCAACGATACGGACGATCCCGTTCGTATCCTGCTCGCCACGGACGCGGCGGCCGAAGGCTTGAACCTCCAGGAGACCGCGCGCCACGTCTTGCATTACGAGGTGCCGTGGAATCCCTCGCGCCTGGAACAGCGGAATGGCCGCCTGGATCGACATGGCCAGGCGCGGACAGTGTATTGTTACCATTTCACGAGCGAGGACGACGCCGATCTCCATTTCCTTGGGCGCGTCGTGGAGAAGGTGCACTCCATCCGCGATGATCTCGGCTCGATGGGCGAGGTCTTCGACGCGGCGTTCGAGCGGCGTTTCTTCGATCTCGAGGATGCGGAGGTGGTGGCGCGGGATCTCGACGCGGATGTCGAAGAGCGGAAGGGGCGTACGACGATTCCGCGTCATCCCGTGGATGAGATGACGGCCGAGCACGCGAATCGGATCGCGGCGCTCCGCCAGGACGTCGATCTATCGCCGGAGACACTGCGAAAAACGCTCGGCCGATACCGCCACGCTGGGCGCCGCTCTTCGAGGAGCATTTGCGTTTGCCGGGGGAGCGAAAGGGGACGGCGGGGGCGGGGAAGGGCGGGGCTCCTTCGGCGGGAAGTGACGCAGTCGTGCTAGGGGCAACCGCTGCCGAAGCACCACTCGTTGCACTTGCCGGCGTGGGTGCTTTCGTGGTGTGAGCCGTCGTCCCCACCATCCTTGTTGAAGATCTCACTGCTCGAGTTGACCCCGAGGCAAAACTCGTGGGCGTTGTTGGGGAAGATGTACATGGTGCCCTTCGCGGCGAGGGTCGTGCTCAGGCTGTTGCCGTGCACTCGCTGGCTGGCGTCGACGTTCATGTCCGCCTTGGTGATCGCGTGATAGGCTTCACCACTTCCTGAAACGCACTGGCACGTCTTCCCGTCCGGCAAGCCCTCGGCGCAGTGCAGGTAGACCCCGTTCTGATTTTTCAGCCTACGATCGACGATCGTCCACGTGTCGCTGCTTCCGTTGGCCTTGGCCACGGTACCGCCGCTGCATCCGACCCTCTTCCATACACCACTCACTCGGACCTTGAGGGCAGACGCGGTGTACGCCTGGTCGGTGGACTCGGCGTCTTCTTCCATGTCGAGCTCCGTATCGAGCGTCTCGTACGACTCCGCAGCGCAGGCCGGGATGAACAGCGACAGCGGGGCGCCGATGCACAGCGCGGCAAGAGTCTGCTTGAACACTGCGAAGTTCTTGGTGGTCATGATGATCTCCTTGCTCCAGCCAAGGAGCAAAACGCGGTCCATTCGTCGCAACCCTCGAAGTCGCCGCTGTTTTGGCCCCCCAGACGCCCACGGCGAGCGCCCGAGAACCCGAGCTGAGCAAATTGCCCAAAAAAGCTGAGCAAATTGTCCAACGCTGCCAGACGCGAGCTGAACAAATTGTCCAACGCCGCCAGACAGGCAGCGCCTAAGGAAAATAAAGGCAGAATTTTGCCATTGACGCCTCTACGGCGCCTCGCGTCATCCGTGGGGCGTTGTGCCCTGGCGCGCATCCAGACGCGACGCTTCTTCGCGAGGCGCTGTTGCGTGTTGGTTCGCGTCGATTTTTTGTGACAGATGAACACACGTGTGTATCGGCGCCGGCAAGCACGAGCGCAAGCTCACGCAAGAAGCGGCCGCAGCTTCACCCGCGACGCATCTTCGCAAACGGCAACGAGAGCTGCCCCAGCAGCACCCTCGTGCGATTCGGCGGCCCGCGCGCCGATAGGCCCGCTCGCGAAAGGCCCCACTGGATCGCATCCGCCGTCAGCGCTACTTCGCGCCATTTCATTGGCCCTGCAGACGCAGGGCATACGCTGAGGTCAATGGCGAATACATGCCGAAGCAGCCACGCCCATGGCTTGCGGCGAGCATGGCTGACATCTGCATTCGGCTGCTCGAACAGTTTGCCGAACAGCGGGAGCTGCATCGGTTGCGCCGATGGATCCATGAAACCTCACCATGTGAAATCGCGGCGGTGGCACCATGGCGCAGATGCGGGCAATCAATTCGTTCGGATCCAGCGTCACGAACCGAGTGCCATCTCGCCACGCTTTCTTCAACTCATAGCGTAAACCCCACCACTGATTTACGTCAATCGCTCCATCGCGATCGGTGGCCTCGCCAAATATCGGCACATTCGCTCGATTCGCCGACGATCCCGACCGTCGATACTATCGCCTGCATAGACATTGAATCCCGCGACGACGACCGCACATTCTCCTTTGCCCAGGCGCGGACCATCCACGATCCGAGTCTTCGGCGCTCAGCCGGCAATGTCGTAACACGACAAGAGCGCCGGCTCGATTTCCGGCTCATCGTCGTCACTCGCCGCCCCATCAACGCATCGGCCACTTTTCCCCAACATGGCAACCAATTTCTTTGCCGTCCGAAATGCCACGTCGTACACCTCGTCCTCCGACGGCCTGGGCAATCGCAGAAATCGCAGACCACCATCGTCACTTTTCACGTAGACACCGTCGAGCGCGAGCCGGGCCGCGATCGCGGTCGACAACGCGCTCCTCACGGGGCATCTCCCCTCGACCTGCATGCCCAAAACCGCGCGTCACAGCCATTGACGATGCGGCGTGCATGGCGAGAACATCCGGGCTCATGAACGTCGAGCTCTCGGATCTCATCCGCTTGAACCAGTTCCCCACGGGCCGGCGCCTTCACGCGCTCTCTCGCGTGCAGGAGGTCGCCGCGCCCATGAACGTGCCGCTCATCCTCACGCTGGTGGAGCAATCGATCACAGGGGACAAGGCTACGTTTCAGCTCGAACAACGATGGGCGCACTGGATGTCGAGGCATTCCTACACGGCGTTTTCCCGACCGGCGTTCAGACCATCACGAGCAAGCCCTACGATATCGAGCTCGTCGCGGTGAAGGCCATCGTCGCGAAGTTGTCCGGCGACCTCGCGCCGCCATCAGGCCTCCGATCTTCAGGTGAAGCGCGGCGCGTTCTCCGTCTTCAAGGCCCTCGTAAGCGGCTTCTTGCACGCGATCGTGCAGGAATCGGTAGGAGACGTCGGTCGAGGGGGGCGTATGGTCCGCCTCCACATGAAAAAAACGATAATCCGCGCAGAGCGGCACGTGCGGGGCGGGATGCGCAGCTGGGCATGGGTCTCATCGTGCAGGCGCTTCGCTGGGGCTTTGGCCCAGGCCCCACCCGGGGCTATCCACCCCGGGACCCGGACCAGCCAGGGGCTGGACCCAAGCTCGATGACCTGCGCTCCGCGCAGCTCATCGAACAGGCC
>JANMGF010000163.1:0-3152 GCA_031374535.1 Polyangium sp. (in: bacteria) | reverse complement strand
CCGGGCGGTCTTCATCTGGCAGCCCGCAGACGAGGGCACGCTGTCGGATCTTCTCCGGCGCTCGCGGGTCGAGATCCTCGGGGAGTGGGAGCAGGCCGTCCGGCAGCTGCCCGCGGGGCGAGACCTGCCCCGGCCGCCATCGTGCAATACCTGCTGCGGGAGAGACTCGAAACAGAACACGGCGCGGCGACGAGACCGCCTACAAGGGCACCGGGCTCGGGCTCGCCATCTCGCAGGGGCTCGTGACGGCGCAGGGCGGTAGGCTCTGGGTCGAGAGCGAGTTGGGGCGGGGGACGACGTTCTTTTTTACCCTCCCGGTGGACAAGACCGAGGGCTGAAGCCGGTCAGCACCGGGCCACGAGCGCCTCCGCGGCGAGCGAATGCTCATGCAGGGCAGCCTCGACGAGCCGAGGCAGCGCCCCCGCGTCCCCTTCCCGGGCCTTCTGCTCGATGTCCGCAGAGGAGCACGAGAGGCGCGTGGCCCCCAGCATGCCAGCGCTTCCTTTGAGGTTGTGCGCGAGGCGCTCAAGCGTCCGGAGCTCCCCGGCCGAGAGCGCCGCGCCCATGGCTTCGAGGTTACGCCGCGCATCCGCGATGAAATCGGTCACGAGCGTCTCCAGCGTGCCTTCGCCGCCAAGCGCGGAGACTTGCCGGAGGCGTTCGAAGGCGTCGGCGTCGACGAGGGGCTTTTCTTCTTCTTCTTCGCGCGGGGGCTCGAGCCGCACGGGCGCGAGCGGCTTCGGTCGTTCAAGGGAAAAAGAGCGCTCCAGCGCGGCGACGAGCTCGTCGATACGAATGGGCTTCGAGACGAAATCGTCCATGCCCGCCGCGAGGCACTCTCGGCGGTCCTCCATCATCGCGTTCGCCGTCACCGCGACCACGCGGGGCCGGCCACGAAAGGGACCCGGTCCGCGGAGCCTCCGCGTGGCCTCGAGGCCGTCCATTTCGGGCATCTGGATGTCCATGAGGACGAGGTCGTATTCCTTGCGCGTGACGGCCTCGAGGACCTCGAGCCCGTTCGCCGCGATATCCGCGCGATACCCGAGCCGCTCGAGCAGGAGGGTCGCGACCTTCTGGTTTACCACGTTGTCCTCGGCGAGAAGAATCCGCAGCGGGAGCCTCTCGCCGAGGGTCGCGTCGATCGCGGGGCTGCGCGGGGCGCGCGCGAGTCGCCCGATGTCGTGGGCGGGGGTGGCGGTGATCGTGAAGTGGAACGTGGTGCCGACGCCCGGCTCGCTCTCGACCCAGATGCGCCCGTGCATGAGCTCGACGAGGCGCCGGCAGATCACGAGGCCGAGCCCGGTGCCGCCGTACTTGCGGCTGATCGAGGCGTCGACCTGGGAGAACGACTGGAAGAGCCGCCCGAGCCGATCCGCGTGAATGCCGATGCCCGTGTCGCGCACGGAGAAATGGCGGACGCATTTGTCGAGGTGCGAGGGAGGATCCGGGTCCTCAGGGGCGACCTTGACGAGGACCGCGCCCGCGGCGGTGAATTTGACCGCATTGCCGAGGAGGTTCACGAGGACCTGCCGGAGCCGCGTGACGTCGCCGAAGATGCCGGACGGGATCTTCGGGTCGAAACGCGCGTAAACATCGACGCCTTTTTTGCGCGCCTCGATGGCCACGAGGTCGAGGGCCTCATCCACGCAGGGGCGGAGCGCGAAGGGTTGCTCCTCGAGGTCCATGAGCCCGGCCTCGATCTTCGAAAAATCAAGGATGTCGTTGATGATCGTGAGGAGCGCGTCGCCGCTGCCGCGGATGGTCTCGACGACCTCGCGTTGGGCTTCGTCGAGCGGGGTGTCGAGGAGGACGCCCGTCAGTCCGAGGACAGCGTTCATGGGCGTCCGGATCTCGTGGCTCATGGTGGCGAGGAACCTGGATTTCGCCGCATTGGCGAGGTCCGCTTCCTTCCGCGCGGCCTCGAGCGCCACGTTTTTCGCCTCGAGCTCTTCCTGGGCGAGGTGCGGCTCCGTGACGTCGATGAAGAGCCAGAGTCTGCCGCGGTGGCCCTGCGCGTTCGTGGGGGAGCTCGAAATGCTGAGCACGCGTCGCGGCGGCCCCTCGAAGCTCCACCGCGCGTTACGAAGCTCGGCGTTCCTCTGGCTCATCACGGCGAGCGCGGTGCTCCGGAGGGCTGCGCGGTCCTCGGCGCGGCTCCAGAGGGCAGCCATCGACCGGGCGACGCGGGCCGGCTCATGGGAGCCCTCCGGGAGCTTCAGGAGCGCGGCGGCGGCCTCATTCACCCAGGCCTCGACGCCGCCATCGTCCACGAACACGAGCGCATGCGGGAGCGTCTGGAAGATCGCGTCGAACCGCGCCGAGAGCGCCCCGGTGAGCTCAGTCTTTCGCTGGAGGGACGCGAGCACGTGGATGAGCGGAAGGACGTTCTCGAGGGCGCGCTGGTCATCGGCCGAGAAGGGCGCGGGGTCACGGCGCACGAGGACGAGCCCACCCAGGAGGTCGGCGGAGGACCAGGGGAGGATCGAGACGGTGCCCCGCAAGGAACGCGGGAGCCTCATCTTGATCGTCACGGCGGCGTCGAAGACGGGGCGACCCGTGGCGAGGGCGTCGGCGAAGATGGAGACGTGGGTCATGCCGTCCGGCAGGAGGTCGCGCGGGGCGCTGGCGAGCGCGAGGGCCGTGACAGGGTCGATCTTGCGGAGCGCGAGGACCGCGTCGGCCTGGAACCTCTCGCGAAGCGCAGCAAGGACACGCGGGAGCGCCGTCTCCGGTTCGCCCGCGGCGAGCGCTGCGAGCAGGAGGTCGGCGGCGCTCAGCGGAGGCACGAGAGGATGGCGTTCGTCACCTGATCGGGGGCGCTCCAATGAGGCAGATGTCCCGTCGCGTCGAGCACCTGGAGCTCCGCGCCGGGGATGCGCTGCGCGAGGTACGCGCCAACCTGCATGGGGACCGCGACGTCGGCCTGGGATTGGAGCACGAGCGTCGGGACCTCGAGCGCGGGGAGATCGGCGCGGTGGTCAGCCTCGAAGATGAGGCGCGCGACGGTGAGGGCGATGTCCGGGCGGAGCGCTCTCAGGCTGGAGGAGAATGCAAGCGCGAGATGGGGTCTGTCGGGATTACCCATCGCGAGCGGCGCGAACCCGCTGGCCCAGGCGTGGAAGTTCGTCTCCATCGCTTCGTAGAGCGCGTCG
>JANMGF010000100.1:0-1778 GCA_031374535.1 Polyangium sp. (in: bacteria) | reverse complement strand
TCGGCGACCCCGAGCGCGAGATCACTCAATCCATCCGCGTCCGCCAGGACGAACGCGCGCATCTCCTCGGGCCCCTTGACCTTGCCCTTCTCCGCGCCCTCTTTGAGCGGCTTCGTCACGGCCGCCGCGAGGTTGAAGGTCGCCTTCTTCTCGTCGCCGTCGAGCTCGTAGTTGCCATTTTTGTCGGCGAACGCCGCGCCCGACGAGCGGAGCACGAAGTCCACCTTCGCCTCCGATCCGGCCTTCTTGTCGATCGAGCCCGCCACGGGGACGAGCACGACCGCGCGTTGCGAGACCCGGCTCAACGTCGAGACCGAGGCGTGCGACGAGAAGCGGTTCGAGACGAGGTTTGCCTTGTCCGAAGCGTTGCGCCGTCGCGGCACGAAGAGCTGATCCGTCGTCGCCAGCACCGTCGGATCGAACGTGAGATCCGCGACGGCCGCGAGCGGTCCGAGATCCCCCTTCGTCTCCGGATCCAGCGCGAGGAGCAGCTTGCCGCCGCGGGCCGCGTACTTCTCGAGCGCCGCGATCTCCTCCGGCAAAAACGCCTGCGTCGGCCCGTGCACCACCACGAGCGACGCGTCGTCGGGCACCGCGTTCGCGAGGCCCTGCGCCATGCCGAGGTCCTTGACCGTGTAGTTCTGCCCCTCGAGCAGCCGCCGGAGGAGTTTTGAGGTCCGGCCCTCCGCCGCCCCGGCGCTCGCTCCCTCGTTCAGCTCGCCGTGCCCGACCGTGAGGTAGGCCGTGCGTTGCTCCTTCATCGCCTTGAGCAGCGCCTTCTGGAAGTCGGCGTCGAGCGTCTTCAGCTTCGCCGCTGCCTTGACCATGTCCTTGTCGAGCGTGAGCGTCTCGCGCGTGGGCCCGCGCAGGATCACGATCACCGCGTCCTGCGTGACCTTGTTGTCCTTGGCGAGCTGCGGGTGGAGCAGGCGGTCGTAGAAGTCGTACTTGAAGTTCGGCGCGGTCCTCGCGATGTCCGCGAGGTAGCCTTCGACCTCCATGCCGACCTCGTTCAGCGGCGGGAAAAACGCGCGCACCTCCACGGTGTCCGGCGAGCTCGTCACGATCTTCTTCGTCGATTCGCTCGCCTTCGCCGTGCGGAAGTACGAGAAGTCGACCTTCGTATCGAGCTCGCCCGCCGCGTACGTGAAGAGCGCCGTGTAGGCCACCGCGAGCGAGACCGTGAGGCCCGCGATCGTCGCCGCGCGTACGCGACGCACCTCGACGCGGGGCGCGCTCCGCATGGGCGCGAGAGCGACCTCGCCGAAGACGAGAGGCAGGACCGACACGAGGATCAGGACGACCCACGCGACCGTGCTGCCTCCGTCGAAACGAGCACGTTTGTCCGGGGTCGCATCGAAGATCCCCAGCGCGCGCCGGCCCGCTTCGGTGTTCGCCGCGAAGTAGATCGCGAGCGCCACGAGCCCGAGGGCCTGGAAGATCCCGAGCGTGTTTTCGATCCGCTTGCGATCGGCGTCTTTCTCGCGTGACGCGAGCATGATCCGGAGCACGGTCGTCGTCACCGCGCCGAGCGCGCCGAGCGCGGAGACCACGAGCCGCCACGCCTCGACGTTGCCGAGCATCCGCTCGCCGATGAAGACGAGCACGAGCGAGATCACGAACCCGGGCGCGAGGAAGGGCGCGAGTTTTTGGAGCGCGAAGGAGCCGCCGGGTTTGCCGGGCTTGGCTTCCGGCGCCTTGGCGGCCTGGGCCGCCTCTTTCGGTTTCAGCGCCATCGCCGTGCCTCCAGCGTCTTGGCGGCCGCGAGCAGGAAGAAG
>JANMGF010000088.1:0-16627 GCA_031374535.1 Polyangium sp. (in: bacteria) | reverse complement strand
GCCCTTTTGGCAGGGGGGGCAGGGCGCGGCAAGAGGAATCCCCGGGGTGGGTGGTGGGTGGGTGAAACGAAACGGGCGGGTGAAACGGGCGGGTGAAATGGGGGACCGGGGGGGCGGGTTTGCCAGGGTTGGGGGGCGGGGCCGAGGTCTGTTTCCCCAGTCACGTTCCCGAGCGCGGCGGGCGCGCGTCTGTTGGCAAATGCACGCTGGGTCAGCTAGAAGTGGAGCCATGCAGAACGCTCCGATCGATCTGCGGAAGCTTCAGCACTTCATCAAGCAGTGCGACCCCAATCAGCCACTGGATCCCGGCGATCCGCGGTACGTGGATTTCGACGCGGGCGCGCCGGTGCGCGGGTCGAGCGGCGCGAGGTGCATCGATCAGATCGAGCGGACCATCGTGTTCAACGAGCCCACCTCGCCGGTCTGCCTGCTCTTCACGGGCTTTCCCGGCTCCGGCAAGACCACGGAGCTCCGCCGCCTGCAGAGGCGCCTGGAGGAGAACAAGCTCACGCCCTTCCACGTGGTGATGGTCGATTTTCAGGACTATCGCACCGAGCCAACCCCGCTCTCGATCCTGGAGACGCTGCGCGTCCTGGCCTACGAGCTGGATCGGGCGGCGACGCGCGCGGAGGGCCGCAATCCCGATGCCGAGCCGGGGTATCTGAAGAGGTTTTACGATTTTCTGAAGACGACGCAGATCGATTTGAAGGGGCTCGGCTTCGCGCAACTCGGCGCGACGCTCATGTTCGAGGCGAAGGGGAACCACACCTTCCGCAAGGAACTGGAAGACGCGCTGGCGACGCGATTCCAGGTCTTCATGCAGGACGCGCAGGAGGCAATGGCGGAGGCGGTGGTGCGGCTGCGCCGCACGACGCACGCCCAGCAGATCGTGGTCCTCGTCGACGGGCTGGAGAAGGTCACGCCGCTACGGGAGGAGGACCGGGCGATGCTGGAGGCGAGCGCGGAGACGGTGTTCGTCGAGCACGCGGCGCGGCTTCGGCTGCCTTGCCATGTGGTGTACACGTTCCCGCTCTGGCTCCGCTTCCGGCACACCCAGCTCGACGGCTTCTATCATCGGCCCGCGCAGATCTTGCCGATGGTCAAGGTGGCGGATCCCGACGGGGACACGTATGCGCCAGGGTTTGCCAAGCTGACGGAGCTCGTGAGCAAGCGACTCGACGTGGAGGTGGTCTTCGGCCAGGATCGAAGCGAGACGCTCGACAGGCTCATCGCCGCGTCGGGGGGCTTCACGCGGGACCTCTTGCGTATGGTGCGGGAGGTGCTCTGGAGCGCGAATACGTTCCCGGTCGACGCCGCGACGATAAGGCAGATCATCGACCGGACGGCCGAAGGGTATGTGATGGCGATCCGGGACAACCACGCCGATCTCCTGGGGGAGATCGCCCGGACGCACGAGCTGCCGCGGGGCGACGACGAGCGCGTCGCTCTCTTCGGTCGGTTGCTCCAGCTTTATCTCGTGCTCGCCTACCGCAATGGCAAGCCCTGGTTCGACCTGCACCCGCTCGTGCGTGACGCGCCGATCGTGAAGGAGCGGCTCGCGGGGAAGAAGGCTTGAGCCAGGCGCTCCCCTCGTGGGCGGAGCCGTACCTCGACGATTTCGCGGGGATCCTCCGCGTCGTTTCGCTCTCGGGGGGGTTCGTCCTCTTGCCGGTGGAGGTGCCGGGGCCGGACCTCGGGCAGGCGCTCGCGGATTGGCTCGGGTCGAAGGGGCATCCGGCGCTCGTGCGGGCGCCACGGGACGACGAGGAATGGCGGCAACTGTCGACCTGGCTGCTCTGTGCCAAACCCGAGGAGGGCGGCGTGGTCGTGGTGATCGCGGGGAGCGAGCTGCCGCCCGAGGGGGTGTCGCTCGCGTTCCGGCTGGTGAACCAGCGGCGGGATGCCATCTCGAAGCGGCTCGCTTGTCCCTTGTTATGGTGTGGACCGCGGGAGTTCTTGCTCTCGACGGCGGAGCGGGCGCCGGATTTCTGGTCGGTGCGGGCGGTGGAGCGGAGGCTCCTCTTGCGGGAGAAGGAGGAGAAGCCGCGGGAGGAGGAGAGGGCGGCGGCGTCGTCGAAGGACGATTTGCTGGCGGAGGCGCGGCGGCAGGGGGATCGAAAGAGCATTTCGATCCTGACCGTCCGGCAGGTGAATCTGGCGCTCGCCGCGGGCGCTCTGGACGAGGCGGAGGCGCTGCTCGCGGGGGCGCCGGAGGGAATGGGGGAGAAGGATCCGGAGGCTTCGGGAGAGATCGAGCTTTTGCGCGCGGAGGTCGCGCGACGGCAGGGTCGAGTCTACGAGGCACGCTCGGTGCTGAGCCGGCTGATTGGAATGCCCGGCCAATCGAAGACGCTCGAATGTCGCGTCGGCATTCTTTTGGGGCGGGTACAGGAGACCGGGGGCGCATCCGGGCTCTTCACGGCTACGCATTATCAAGTCGCGTGTGAACTGGCTCGAAGCGCGCGAGAACCTGCGCTCGAGCTCCTAGCATCGTATCGCCACGCGGCGGCCCTCCCGACGTCCAATGTTCTCGATAAGTGGCGCACCGAGGGGGTGCGTGGAATCGATGACAGACCGCTCGAAGCCCTTGTCATGGCCCTGGTTGCCGCGGCAAAGGCGACCTCCCTCGATCTTGCAGGGGCCAAAGACATGCTTTCGACGGCAACCGAACTTTGGGAGCGCGCCAAGGACGATCCCACGATCCTCTTCGGGGGTGAGGTCGAGGAAGAGCTTCAGAAGACGAGGGCCGTCCTCGCGCGGTTCGAGGGCAAGAAGGAGGCAGCCTCCCCTGCCCCGGCAGTCCCCACGACCCATCTGACGACCACCAAAAGCGCCCGCCGCTGGCTCCTGGCCGCAGCTCTGACCCTCGGGGCCGTGGCCATGCTCGTCTACTGGACCCAGGTCGAGGACACAGCGCCGAACCATTGCTTCGTCGTCGAGGGAGGTCGGATCCTCTGCGCCCCGACCCCCGCCGCCTGCGAGAAGCTACGCGGAGCTGCCGGCCCCGCCGCCGGGCCCTGCCAGAAGGTAACTCCCATCTCCCCCTGAGCCCCGCGGGCCGGCTCGCCGAGCAGGTCGGACCTACTCGGCCCCCCCGAGCCCACCCCCTGCCGAGCAGGTCGAAGAAGCTCGGCTCAGGCGCGGGCCGGCACGTTACGGGTTCTCGGAGGACGTCGCAGGCGGCGGCGGGGGGATCTCGGGGGCAACCTTGCCCTTGTTCTGGGCGTCGGCGGCGCTCTTTTCGAGCAGGTCGAGGTAGCCAAAGACACGCGCGTCGAGGTCCTTGGGCAAGGTCGGATCTTCCTGGAGCTCGAGGGCGAGGTTCTTGCGGGTGCGATTCAAGAGGCCGATGACCTCGCCGCGGAGGCGGGCCGCGTCTTTGCGGGTCTGCGTTTCGAGGTCGGCGCGGGCGCTGAGGAGGGAATCGATGGCGCCGCCGGCCATGAGGAAACCTTCGGCCCAATCGTAGAGAGAGCCGCCTCCGGCGACGGGGAACAGGGAGAGCTCCGATTGCAAGCTCGCGAGGGCAGGCTTTCGGTCCAGGGCCGCCTTGGCCTGCGCCGGATAACTCGCGCCGAGGTCCTCCAGGGTCGGAATAAAAGCAGCCCGAATTTTCCGGGCGGCGGCGCGGAGGGGCTCGGGGGTATCGGGGTGCCGGTCATAGGCTTCGACGAAATACCAGATGGCATAACCGAGGCCATCGTGGCGGGTGTCCGCCGTGTCGAGCTCGTCGACGAGGGGCCGGCCCGCGGCGACGGAGGGGAGCTTGGCGAGGGCGTCACGCTTTTTGGTGAGGAGCTTCTGGCTGGCCGTGCCGGCGTCGAAGCTCTGGAGGGCGTCTTTGCGATTCGTGAGGAGATCGTTCAACCCGACGAAAAGGGCGACGAGGGAGATGTGGCGCATGGGGCGGCAGGTTACAGGGGCGGGGGGGGAGGGGGCAAGGGGGTAGGAGCCGGATGGTGCAGATCAGCTCGAAGCCACCTGCGCATGGGTCTCGTCAGGAGGCGTGGGCGCCGGGGCGCCGCCCCGGTCCCCGCGGGGGCTGTTCGCCCCTCGACCCGAACCAGGGCAGGCCCTGGACCTTTGGGGAAGAACTGCGCAATGCGCAGTTCTTCCAACAGCCGTTGGCAAGACCAGGGGCAACGTCGCCGGTGGAAAGGTCAGCGCGGCTGTGGTGATTGACGACGGGGAAGCGTTTTGCAGGTCGGTGTTCCGCGGGGAGGGCTTTATGGCGGTGGCGGTGCGAGCGGCTTCGACCCGCAACCGTACCCCCCATGGATGTATTCAGGGTGGCATATCCATGGCTCGACATGAGCGCGCCTGGGGTGTATTGCTGCGTTCTTGTCTTGGCATTCCTCGTCGGAGATGCACGACCGACAGCGCCCATCGATGCATATACCGTAGCAGTATTTGCTGTCTTTACATGGGATTCCGGCGGAACCGTCGCATGTGTAGATGGCTTGGCAATTCCCCCGATTACAGAACCCATCGCCGCACTCGCTGTCCTTCGTGCAAGGTTGATCCGGCACATTCGTCGACCACGGACGCTCCGGACAGGTCTCGATCAACGTCTTCTCGAGGGGCGAGAGGCAGCGGCGAAAGTCCTCTTCGAGGAGCTCGGTCGGGCCTGGGATGTGGACCCAGCAGTCAGCCATATTGCAAACATTGTCCCCCTTACGCGCAGGCGCGTCGGCGCCACCATCCACCGATGCATCGGCGCCACCATCCACCGAGCCCGCGCTCGCTTGGGGAGGAGGAGCCTCGACGCCGCCGCCGCCCATCGGCAGCTTCGTCGACGAACACGCGACCAGCGCGACGAGCACGATGGTCCCACCTCTTCGGCCCATCTTGCGCCTCACGGTTTCTTGCACAGGGCATCCTTGCCCCCGGGGCCGCCGAGCAGGAAGTACTGCCATGGCAACCCCAGATCCACCATAGACGAGCGCGTGTAACACGAGGCCTCGTACGGCTTGGACCAGCGCTCGAACGAATCGTCCTGCGGATCCATCACCAGCCAATTCATGTCCAGGTATTTGGGCTCGCGCAACCAGGCCACGTGGCCTGTCGGCGCCGTGGCGAACTGCCCGCTGCCCATCTCGCTCTGCGCCCAGCCGTCCGCCGGGTCGTGATCATAGACCTCTCCATAATACTGCACCGCGCACGCGCCCTGGTGCAACGTCGTGAAGATGTCCTTCGGATAACGTCCGAGGGCTCGGCCATTGTAGAAGGCCCACCAGTTCCCCTCCAGATCCATAACCCAGGCGAGCCAGGTCTCCATCTGCGCCCCGCCAGGCAAGGAGGGCGTCACGGGTTGGCCCACCACCTCCGTCCACGGCCACGGGTTCACCGTCCAGTCGGGCGGCTCCTTGAAGTGTCCCGTCTCAAAATCGAAGCTCTTCGTATCTTTCCCGTTGACATTTTGCACGAACTCGACGCGAAGCCGCAGCTTCGTGTCGGCCGTGTAGAGGTCCGCGCCACTGTTCATCCGATCGACCGTAAGCATCAGGCCGATGAACTCCGTTGCCTCTCCGACGGCCGGACAACGCACGGCCAGCTCGATCAAGCTGAAGCTCTTCGCCGCCACCTCGGGCTTGAACTGGTTGACACGCACAGAGGCACCCCGGTTCGGCGCGACCATGTTGAGCCCCGCATACAGCCGCTTGTCCGCATCCGGCAGCCCGTGCACCTGATGATTCGCGATCCAGTCCTCGATGGATGTCGCCCCCGTGTCCTCCAGGATGTACCGCCAAAAATCAGGCCGGTTGAACAACGTCGTATCCGTCGGCCCCCAGAGCTCGGGATACTGCTCCACCTCCGTCAGCGCGAGCGTGACGCCCTCGGGCAGCGCCGCGTTCTCCCAGAGCGGCGGGAGCGGCGGGACCGGGACGTCGAGTGGAGGGACCAAGATGTAATCGAGGATGTCGCCCGAATACCCCTGCACCGTCTTCTCGATGGGCCTGCCCTTGTAGACGTGCTCCGCGATATACGCGTCCGCCTCGTCCTTCCGCCGTTGCTGCTCGGGTGACAGCTCCGGCGGAGGCACCCGCCATTCCTCGGGATCCGGCAGCGCGGACGCCGTACCCTGCCCCTCGCCGCCGCCCCCGCCGAGAGACCCGGACCCATCGCCGAGGACAATCACGCATGCGCCGTTGAACGGCAGGAGCAAGGTCAAGAGGAGCAACGCCGAGCTTCGCATGAGGCCACCTCGTGGGAGAGAGCGCATCACGCCCCGGTACCCGGGTCAACGCGCCACCCCTCCTCGCTCCTCGCGCCCCGGCGAAGCCGTTTCGAGACGAGACCCATGCTCAGCTCCGCCACAGCGGGAGATGGGGCGCTTGAACCATGCATGCGCCACGCCTGATCGCGGGCGGAGTTGGATCACAGGTTGCCTTGACATAGGATGCCGGTCCTACCGTGAAACATTTCGTTCGCGTGGTGATTCGAACCTCCGACGAGCGGTTCCTGGTGCTCCGCGAGGCGGGCAGGCCGTGGTGGAATTTTCCCGGTGGCAAGGTCGAAGCAGACGAATCACCGATGGAAGCAGCCCGGCGGGAGCTTTTGGAAGAAGTGGGGCTCGACGCGGACCCCGCAGCGCTCGAGCTCGTGAGCCATGGCGTCTTCGACGTCCTCGGTGTCCCCTGGGAGGGCTTTTTCTATTTTGCCCATCGCGTGAGCGGCGAGGCGGAGCCGCGCGAAGGGGAAAACGTCGTCGATCTATCGTGGTCGACGCTCGAAGAGCTGAACCGCCTCGCGTCGCTTCCTGGGCTTCTCGAAGATATCGCCCGGCTTGTCCAGGACCGGGGGCTATCGACGCAAAGGGCGTAAATTGGAGCACCGGCTTGCCCATCTGGCAGCCAAGCAGGGTTTCAGGGCAAATCGGCGACGCGCTTCAAACGGCGCACGATCCCGCCCTTGGGCATCTCGTAATACAGATTCACGGACGTGGGGGTGGCGTCGTACGTCCCTTTGAGGACGGCCTCGCTCGGGCAAGATCGCGTCCACGTGAACAGCGCGCCCTCGGTCGTGAACGATTTGGTCTCCCGCAGCTCCGGGACGGCCGACTCCGTGGCTACGATCTGCCATGAACCGCCCTTGATCGCGATGGTCACCCGCTCCAGGTAGCCGAGCGGCCCCGGCGCACCCGATGCCGTGTGAAGCGTGAAGCCTTCCTGGTGATAGATCCCGTCGGCGACAATTCCGCCGGACCCCACAGGCAACGCCTCCAAGGAGCGAATGCCCTCGACATCCAGCGCGTCATTGACCAACGTATTGCATACGGCGGCCTCGCCGCCCTTGAGAGGACTGTTCACCAGCTCGATTCCACCGCCGCACATCTCGTCCGCCGAGCCCTCACCCCAGGTAACGGTATCCATCTGCTGCGGGTCGAGGCCCACGGCCAGCCGGTGCTCGGCCGTGTTGTCGTAGACGCAGGTAATGGTGACGGTATCGTTGGCGCGAATGGCGAATGGCTCCTCGTAATGCCAGGAGCTTTGCCAATGGAAGTCCCAGCGAGGGATATCCAGCAGGATGCGCTCGTCCGGCGTGCCCTTGTTGAGGGTGATGCGGTGACGGATCGCGAGCAGGTGCGCGTGCGCGCGAACGCCGATCGCCCAAGCTTCTCCGTCGGGGTACAGGGTGCCGAACTTGCCACCCGTCCACTGGTTCGCGCTGAACGTGCGCTCGTGCACCACCTCGGCCTCGCCGAACGGAATCGACAGCATCTGGATGCCGACCGGGAGGCCCTGGATCGGCTGGAGACTTGCGGCCTTCGCGGGATCGGCATAGAACACATCGAATCGCGTCTGGTCCGGCGTCATGCCGTCCCACGCAGCCGTATTGTAATGCATATTGACGACGGCGAACGAGCCTGCCTGGACGGGACGGGCGGCGCCCTCCGGCAAGGCCACCTCGCCCGTGCCCGGAACCCAGTACCCGAGCAGCCCGTTCGGCTTGATCCCCAGTTCCGGCGGGGCCAGCTGCTCCTGGTTGAAGCACGGCCATCCCGGGCGATCGGTCTCTGCGTCGAGCGATTGCAGGGCGGGCAGCGCCGAGCCGTCGAACAGGTACGCGATGAGATGGTGGACCACCTCGGGATTGCCAGGGGTCACACGATAACCAATGTTCGCCTGTTTGGTCGGGATGTCGAGGGGGACCGCGAAGCACCGGTAATCGTCGCTGATCGACGCGTCCGGCGCGTAGGGCTCCGGCGTGACATCGAAGCTGAGATCCGGCTCGCCCAGCGCGAACGGATTTTCGGGCAAAATCTCGGGGCCGCGGGTGGAAGGATCCCCTTCCGGCGCGCCGATCGAGGCCCATTTCGCGAGGAGAGCCTTCTGCTCGTCGTCAAGGCGGCGCGCGCCCTTGAGCGGGGGCGTGAGCGGGCCCGGCAGATAGGGAGGCATGAGGCCGTCCCCCGTCTGCTGTGCGATGATCGAAGCGAGGGAAATCACGACATCCGGGTTCGCGAGGTCGAAACCGCCGATACCATCCTTCTGGTGGCAGTTGACGCAATTGCGCTGGACGATGGGGTATACATCGCGCCAGTACGTGACCTCCGGTTCGGCCACCGGAACGGGGCCGGGGCTCGACCCTTCCGGGCTGCAACCGCCGGCGGCCGCCAAGGAAGCGAGGGTCGCGGCCGCCGCGGCGAGGGCCTTGTCGCGCACGCGAAGCCGCGGGGAGTGCTTCGGGTCATGGGTCGAGGGTCGGGTGAGATGGGTTCGGTTCTTCATTCTTCCTCCTTGCGCTCGGCGCGCATGATTCTATATGCCCACGGAAGAGGACGCGCAGGCCCCCTGTGTCAGGATGCTCGACGTCGATCGTCATGCCGTGCAGCGCCACCACGTCGCGGACAATCGCGAGGCCCAGCCCGAGACCCCTGTGGCTCGCGCCGGGCACGGAAGGGGGCGGCCGCTCGCCTTCGAGGTGGCGCTTGAATACGTCCGGCGAGACGCCTGGCCCGTCGTCGGCGACGGAGAGGACGAGCTTTCCACGACGATCCACGTCGAGCACGACGGCGACGTGCCCGTGCTCCCGGTTGTATCGGATTGCATTATCGACCACGTTATCGATCGCGCGTTCGAGGAGCGTCGAGTCTGCCAGGATCAACACTTCTTCTGGCGGCGTGGCCATGGCGAGCTCGATGGAGCGCCGCCGTGCAATGAAGCCCTGGCGCGTGACGACGCGCCGCACGACCTCACGCAGATCGAAGGTATGGTCGCGCCGCACCGGCGCCGCGCCCGTCGGCCTCGCCCGCAGGCCAAGATTTTCGACCAGCGCTGCAATGTAATGGGCGTCCTCCAAGGCCAGAGCCAGGAGCTTCTGGGCAGATGCGTCGGTGGCCGGAACGCTTTGCTCGAGCTCGCCGAGGTTCCCGAGGAGCACGGTGAGCGGCGTGAGAAGATCGTGGGACGTGCGGGCGACGTAGCTCGTCAGCGCCTGGTCGCGGGCTTCGATTTCGCGCGCCTTGCCGCCGAGCAGATCCACCGCATGATTGAAGGCTTTCCCGAGCGCGGCCAACTCATCGTCGCCGGCCGCCTGCAAACGCACCTGAAAGCCGGCCGCTGCCGAATCGCGCACAGCGCTCGTGAGCCGCTGAATACGCCTCACGAGGGGGCCGATGATCACGAGGCCACAAGCGACGATGAGCGCCACGAAGAACGACGCATTGCGGACCGCGAAAAACCATGATACGCGCGGGCCAGCTGGGATGCGCAGGAGCGCATGGCGACAGGGCCCCGCATTCCAGGGCATGTTCACGGCGAGCCACGAAAAGCTGCCGGCGCGCACGCCGGCCAACGGGCGCCCCGACTCGATGGCGGTTCGCAGCGCATCCGGGAAGACCGGCGCGCTCGGGTTTTGCGAGGTGAAACGATCGGTATAAAGAAATCGCGCCGCGCCCAGGCCATCCGTCCCGCCGCCGTACGTCTCTGGGTTCGCTTCGCAGGTCGATCGATCCCGCGTCACCTGCAGGATCACCTGCTCGGCGATGAGCGCATCTCTGCGATCCTGTTGCTGGATCCCTCCGAGCAGCGTCGCCCCGAGCAGGATCGGAGCCACCACGGCCGAGAACCGCAGCCCGATCTGCCGCCGCAGCGTCATCGGCTCACCCGGAGCCGGTAGCCGATACCCCAGACGGTTTCAATGGCCTTGCCCGCGGGCCCGAGCGCGGCGCGCAACCGCGAGAAATACACGTCGAGCGTGCGCTCGGTCGCGTTCGAATCCGGGCCGATGGCCCTGTCGATCAGGTGATTGCGGCTCAGCGCCTCGCCTGGGCGGCGCGCGAGCAGGAGGAGCAGCTCGAGCTCGACGGGCCGCAGCGCCACGAGCTGCTCGTCCCGGTAGACCGCGCGCTCCGTGAAATCGATGATGAATCCGCCGAAGTCGACCCGGTCGGAGGTGCGCATGTCGGGGCGGCGCAGGCGGGCATTCACATGGGCCAGGAGCTCCTCGGGCAAGAACGGCTTGGTCACGTAGTCGTCGGCGCCCAGCGACAGGCCGCGGATCTTGACGGCGGTATCGCGCAGCGCCGTGAGCACGACGATGGGCGCTTGGGTGCGCGTCCGGTATGCCTTGACGAGGTCGAGCCCGTGTCCATCCGGCAGCATCAGATCGATCAGGATCAGGCCGACCCGGTCGAGCGTCTCTCGCTCCGCCGCCTCGAACGATCGATGCCATCGCACCATGAAGCCCTCGCGGAGGAGCCGGTTCTGCACCTGCTCGCCCAGCTTGTGATCATCCTCCACGAGCACGATGTTCATGCCCATGGTATTCACCACAATCAGAAGCCCGTCGGCAGCCGGAGCAGCTTTCCTCCCGACGGGCCGATCGTGGGCATGATGACGCATTGACCGTTGCACGCCCACTCTGGGTCCGAGTAATAGGTGACCCCGCCGTCTGGATCCGCGTCGAGCCGCTTTAGGCCCTGGAAGTCGGGCGCCGTGTTCGAGTGTTTTCCGAGCGCGGCCAGCCACACGTGGCTCGGCTGCGCTGTCGCCATCGCGTCCGTTGGCGCGGGCTGCGTCAGGAAAACGGCATAGGTGCGGTTATTGACCCGCATGATCTCCGCCGAGAAGACATTCGTGTATCCGGCGTCGAAGTTCATGTTGAACGACTGTACGACGTTTGCTTCTGTACCGTTCACCCGGTAGAGCGTGTAGCAATTCGGCGCGTTGCTGGTGCCGTCGCATTTGGCCTGCAAATAGAACACCTCGGCAGCATTGTAGGGCCCCCAGGCAGTCGTGGACCAGTCATTCGGGGTGAACGTGACAGGCAGCGTCTCGACAAAGCTGAGCGGCAACACCGAATTACTCACCGCTCCGCCGTTCCAGCCCCCATAGTCGAAACGTCGAGCCTGCTTGATACCGGACCATTCGGCGAGGACGATCAGGCTCGACTGGTTCACGACATATCGCGGGAATGCTGGGGAGGTCTGGATATTGAAGTCGGTCGGGCCGGTGATGTTGGTGATGGGCGTCGTGGCGGTGGTCGTGACTGGGCCGGTCAGCGAGGCGCGCGCGAGGAAGAACTGCGCCTGCGGGGGTTGTACCGCATCGTTGGCGACGTAATGATAATGCAGTTCGGAAGCGCCCGCGTTCTCCGACGGCCAGACGAACCAGCGGTCTTGCGCGCCGATGCCGCGGTTGTAAAGCTGATAGACAGTCCAGGTATCGCCTACCGAGTCGTAGGTGGCGGCGTAGAGACCTGGCGCCGAGACGCCAGCGCCGGCGGAGCGTCCGAATGTCAACAAGGGTGAGCCGTTGAACGAACCAAACTCGCCCTGGTATTGCAATGCCCGATTTACGCTGGTGCTCCAATCGAGGCCGGTGGGGGTGATGGCCCCCAGGTCATAGGCGCCCTGGTTGCAGCCCACGGACGCTGCCACGAACGTGGTGCTACAATCGTTCACGACATTTCCCAGATCGTCGATCTTCGCGATGCGCAGGTGCCACACGTTGTTGGCGCCCGCGCTTCCAGGGCGTGGCGCGTCGTGCCAGAGCATCCAGCGGGTGTCGGACGAATATTCGGTATCAAGGATGTAGTCGTTCGACGTGCGCGCCGGCAACGTCACCTGGGTGGGCGTGGCGACGGCGAGCGCGGAGGTGCCGAGAGGCTCGTCGTTCGATGTGTCCTCGAAGGCAGGAGCGCAACTGGTGAGCGAGCCTGTGACGAGAGCAGCGACGGCGCAGCGGGATCGTAGAATGAAGAGCAAGGCGCATCCTCCAGGTCTTTGGATTGAAGATCCTTCGACCCGACGAGCATCGAACGGAGACCTTACCAGGACCCTACCGCGTGCATCGATCCGGACGGGGTTCCCCGAGCCCGGCGCCCGGGCTCGACCACCGCCGGGCCTCGCGCTGGAGCGGCTCGTCCGTCTGGGCGTTTTCGCAGGCCGGGACGACGAGCTTCCGTCCCCCGCCCCTACCCCCGTACCTCAATCCTCTCCGGCTCCATCGTCACCCCCAGATACGCGAGCGCCTCACCCGGGTCCGTGAAAACCCTCATGGGCAGCTCATCCGCGCGCACTTGCCGCGTCACCTGGAGGATCCCCACCGCCGTCTGCACGAGCGTCGCGCTCTTCTGGAAGTCCCTCAAAAAATGCTTTCGCAATCGGCCAAACTCCGCCTCGAATGCGGGGTCGTTCCGCGGCGGCGAGGGGCGCGCGTCGACGAGCATCATCGTCCGAGGCCGCGAGACGTAGCCCAACGCGGCCTCCATTCCGAGGAACGACTCCCGCAGCGCCTCGATGCTGGGATACGACACGCTCGTCCGGGTCGTGATCACGAGCCGGCGCGTCACGTCGTGCCGCAGGATCATGTACGGGTTACGAAAGATCTCCCGGGGCCCGATGCGGCTCGACGGGACGATCGTCAAGGCGACGCCTCACGCGTACACGTGACCACGTGGAGCGCCGAGCCTTCCGCCGGCTGGATCTCCACGCCACGGCCGAACCGCGTGCGGGCGACGAGCGCGCGGATCGCAGGGGCGTCGCGCGGGAAGACGCTCCACTCGAGCAGGTGCTCCATCATCGGCAAATCGGAGAGCTCCAGGCCAAGCGCCGTCCAGATCGCCACGCCCGAAGGCGCAAGGTGGCCCCAGATCCAGTCGAGGAGCGCCACCGCGTCGTCGTCGTTGAGGTAATCGAAGAAGCAAAGCGCGTAGACGAGGTGCTGCGGCGAGAGGAAGATCTCCGAACCCGAGCCCGAGAGGCTCAACGGCTCCGCGCAGAGGAAGGTCATCGACGAGGCGTGGCCCGCCTCCGAGGCCTGGTGGTTGCCGCGGCGGAGCGCGTCCGGGTCCGGGTCGATACACGTCGCCGCGATCGCCCCCTCGCCCGCCTCGTCCATCGCGTCGAGAAGCTCGTCGCCGCCGCCGCTCGCGATGCTCGTCACGAAAAACGGGCCGCTGCCCGCATGGGCCGCCGCGCGACGCGTGATCTCGGAGGCCATCGTCTTGCGGCTCGCGCGACGCGCCCGGCAAACGGGGCGATCGAGGAACCACCGGTCGACCAGCGGGCCGATGAGGCCGTCTCCCTCGGCGTCCGCGTCGGCGATGGCGCGCCGGGTCTCGTCGTCCTCGGCCATGCCGCCGGGTTTGTCGTAGAGGCGCGCGATCGTCGCGCTCGACATGAGCAGCGCGAAGCAGTTGCGGAACACGAAGCTGCCCACGCCCTCGCGCAGGCGGCTGATGTCCCGGAACGTGAGCAGATCATCAACGCTGATCGCGAGCAGCGCCTTCTCCGTCGTGTGCGCCTCGAGCAAGGCCACCACGCGATCACACGCGCCGGCCACCACCCGCGCCGCCGCGTCCGCCGTCGTCCTGCGCGCCGCGAGCTCCTTCTCGACCTGCGCGACCTCCCGCGTCACCGCCGTGAGGCCGTCGATCAGGCTCGGAGGCACGTGCCGCGCCGAGAGCTGGCCATACCGCGCCTTGTGCGAGCGCTGGCCGCGGAGCTTCGTCAAGCTCTGGCTCAAGGCGCGCACGCGGCGGGACAAACTCACCGCCAACGAGCGGTAAAACCGGGCCGCGAGGTCCGGGTGCGCCGAGAGCAGCGCCTCGAGATCCGCGCCGTCGATGCGATCGAGCACCGCGTCGCCCTCGGCCACCACCGTCGCGCTCGCGCTGCGCCGCTCGAGGAAGGAGATCTCGCCGAGGACCTGGCCCGGGCCGAAATACCCCACGGTCACGCCGCCTGCGCGCACCGAGATGAAGCCCTCTTGCACGAGGAAGATGGCCTCGGGGCTCTGGCCCTCCCGGACGATGATGTCGCCCCGCGCGACCTGTCGCCTCTGGCTCGATCGGAGCAGGAGCTCGATGTCCTGGTCCCCAAGGAAACTCAGCTTGTCACGGAGCATGCGTCGGACCTCCCTGATCCCCGACCGTCGCCTTGCGGAAATCGAACGCCGCAGGAATACCGGCGAGGCCGTTCTCGATGACCCTCTCCCACGCCTCGAGCCCGAACCGGTAGAGCGTCTCACGGCTCGTAGGCACCGAACGCTCGAAGGCACCCATCGCCATGTTCATCCCGCGGATCACCGGCGCGAGGTGGCGCCACGGCGTACGCGGGTACGCGAGCTGGTCGGCGAGGCGCTCGCCCACGAGGTGCCGCGACAGACCGAAGAGCAGGTCCACCATGCGTTGCGCCACGACCTTCTGCGCCGGCGTCTGGGCCATCTCGAGCGGCGCCTCCATCAGCGCCCGCACGAGCGCGCGCGCGTCGTCGTCCGGTGGATCCATCACCGCGTGAATGAGCCGGATGAGGCGCAGCCCCTCGGCCTCCGTCGCCGCGCAGATCTTCGGGTCGACGCCCATCAGGAGGCCACCGTATCGCCAGAGCTGCACGATGTCGTCCCGCTCGTCGGCCGGGATCTCGAAGCCCAGCTTGGACAGACCCTCGAGGAGCACCGACGAAAAAAGCACGTTCGTCCCGGCCATGTACGCCTGGTTCACGAGCATGCCCTGGCGCTCGAAGGGCCAGCTCTTGCGCTGGAGCAGGAGCCTGCGCACCTGGGCGTGCATGAGCCGCACGCGGATCGTGATCTTGAAGCCCTCGGCGCCGTGCCGGAGGCCGCCGGGTCGGCAGGTCTCCACGAGGAAACGCGCGGTCTCGGTGAGCCTCCGGTAGGCGCGCTGCACGAGCCGGCCCGAGGCCGCGAGGGGCTTGTTGCCATCGGGCGACGCATAGGAGAGCGGGAGCGAATAACAGGCGAGCACGACCGCCCCGAGGGGGCCGGTGCGCAACACGGCGCGGCCGCCGCGGTCGAGTTTGTCCCAGTCGAGCCAGAGCGGGACCTCGTCGATCTGCCGGAAGAACTGCACGAACGCGCGAGGCGGACGGCGGACGCTGGCGATGCCCTCCTCGAGCGCCTGCGTCAGCATGCGGTTCGACTGCGCCGGGCGGAGCTCGTTCAGCACTGCGACGAGTTCGTCGGCGGGTGGATCGCCGCGCATGAGGAAAGGTCCAAACGAGTCGACGGCCTCGCCGAAGCGCTCGCGGGCCTCGTGGCGATCGACGTACCAGGACGGCACGCGCGGCACGACGATGCCCTCGGGGATGTCGGGATGCAGCCTGGGACTGTCGGTGCTCATGGCCGCCTCTCTTCCCCGAGTCCTACCACGCACCGAGGACGGCACGGAATGACGAAGAGCAGAAGCGGGCCGGCACGGTGCCGACACGCGGCGCGAAGGTCAGCGAAGCGAGCGCGGGGGCCGCGACGGATCTCCCTCGGGCGTGGCCCCTGGAGAGGAGCCATGCGACGAGGCCGGCGCGGAAGAAGCCGGCCCGACGGACGCGATCGACGAGGAGGACGCAGGGGACGCGTGCCCCGAGGGCGGGGCCGGCCTGATGCTCTGCCGCATGGCGCGGTGGTACGCGAGCGTGAATTCCTGCCGGTCCGTATAGACCGTCAACATGCCGCCGAGCGCGAGGTTCGCGATCGACACACCCATGCTGACGATCTTCGAGCGCACGAGGATGTGGCTGCCCACGATCTTGCCGCGGATCCAGAAAATCCAATCCGTCAGCTTGAGCCGCGCATCGGAATCGTAGCCGCTGAGCTCCCACCAGTCGTTGAAGATGATGGGGCGCGCACCCTGGCCGATCAGCCTGTCGACGGGATGCGTGATTTTGGCGACGATCTCTTTTTCGAGGTAACCGGTGACCTGCTCGTATACGACCTCTTCGGTCACCTTGATACGTAGCTCCCCCCGGTTCCAGCGGATACGATCTTCCGCACTGGATAGGTTTCTGGGAGGACCTGCCGCAGGCATGGGCCACTGATACCGGAATCCAGATCAGAAGGCCAGCTTCGGCCGTCGTGCTGCGGCGGCCCGCAGTTTTTCTGGGGCGAGTGGGGGACGTGCGAAGGAGGGTGGGGCGTCCGGGAGGCCGGCAGCCGCTCCCTACCTGGTGCTGCTGATGGGCGCGCTGTCCGGCATTGCCTCGATGATGCGGCGGCGGCTCGCGCGGAGCAGGCGGCCCATGCCCGGCTCGATGTTGGGGATGGCCGTGCCGATGAGCCGCGCCCTCTCGGCGAGGCGCACGAGCCCCTCCGGCCCGAGTCGCAGGCGCGCCTTCGGCTCGATCACGCAAAGCATGCCGCGCGTTCGGCCCGCCGCGTCGAGCACC
>JANMGF010000079.1:0-8754 GCA_031374535.1 Polyangium sp. (in: bacteria) | reverse complement strand
AGCTGCTGCACCTTCCCGTCGTACCCGTTGACGAACGCGACGGCGCCCGAGTTCTGGACAGACATGCCGATACCCGCATACAGGCGTCTGTCCGGCGCCAGCGTCCCCGGCTCCGTTTGCGCGATGAACGCCTCCACCGAGCCCGCCTCGACCTCGCCGAACACATACGGCGCGAACACTGGCCGCATCACGGGCACCGACCACGCCGGGCCGCGCAGCTCGGGGTAGTAGTCAATCTCCGTTTCCTGCGGCAAGACCTCCGGCGGCAGCTCGTACGAAGGGTCCGGCGGCGGGGTGATCTCGGAGCCGGGCACGCTGGATGGATCCAGGGAATCGATGATGTCGCAGCCATACGTTTGCTGCGTGTCGAGGATGACCCAGCCGGATTCGTTATAAAACGTCGCGACGAAGCGATCGACTTCGTCCTGCCTCTTCTGCTGCTCCGCATCGAGCACAGCCGGATCGCACCGCTGGATCGACGGCTTGGGCAGGAGCGGGACGTCCTCCTGGAGGCCCGTGCACCCCGAAAGTCCGAACATAGTCGCGAGCGCTCCGGACAAGTGACACGTACGCATGGCGCGATCTTTCTACGTTCGTTGTGAAGAAACCACGTGGCCCCGCCCCAAGCTACCTATACGCATGAACGGAACGTGTCAACGCGGATGGAGCGAGGGGCGCGCAGCGCAATCCCATGACTTCGAGGCCGGCGGAGGGTTCGGCAGCCCCTCACGTCCGCGCTTGCCAATTCCTGGTGGATCGCGGTAGTTTCGACCTCCATGAGCGCCCCTGGCCTTTTGCCCGAGGAACGGGCACGCGTGAAGATCGACAGCGCCCTCGCCGCCGCCGGTTGGGTCGTTCAGGACCACGGCGGGATGAACCTCGGGGCGGGCAAAGGCGTCGCCGTCCGTGAGTTCGCGCTCGCGCCCGGACATGGCAAGGCCGATTATCTCCTTTTCCTCGACCGCAAGGCCGTGGGCGTCCTCGAAGCCAAGCCGGAGGGGCACACGCTGTCCGGGGTCGAAGGGCAGGCCAAGAAGTACGCGACCGGGCTGCCGAAGAGCCTCAAGACGCTCGTATTGCCGCTCCCCTTCATCTACCTGTCGACGGGCACGGACACGCGGTTCACGAACCTGCTCGATCTCCGCCCCAAGAGCCGCCGCATCTTCCAGATCCACCGGCCCGAGACGCTCGCCGAATGGCTCTCTTCGGACACGCTCGATCAGTGGGTGAAGACCTTGCACGGCGAGGGGGGCGGCTTCAACACCGCGGCCGGCGATACGCATCCTTCCTCGCTCCGGGGGCGGATCTCCACGCTGCCGCCCGTCGATGAAGTCGCCGCGTTCGGCAGCCGGTTCGGCAATCAGGTCGAGGCCATCGCCAAGCTGGAGCGCTCGCTCAAGGCCGACAAGCCGAGGGCCCTCATTCAAATGGCCACCGGATCGGGCAAGACCCGCATGGCGGTCAGCTCGATTTATCGCCTGATCAAGTTCGGCGGGGCGCGCAGGGTCTTGTTCCTGGTGGACCGAGGCAACCTCGGCGAGCAAGCCGAGACCGAGTTCCAGAGCTTCAGGACGCCGGACGATAACCGCAAGCTCACCGAGCTCTACACGGTCCAGCGCCTCACCTCGAATACCATCGGCTCCTCGACCAAGATCGCGATTTGCACGATCCAGCGCCTTTATTCGATGCTCAAGGGCGAGCCCGATCTCGATCCGTCGTTCGAAGAGGACGGCACAGAGCGCCTCCCCGCGGGGATCCCGGGCACCGAGCCTCTGCCCGTCGTCTACAACGCGGCGTACCCGCCCGAGTTCTTCGACGTCCTCTTCATCGACGAGTGCCACCGCTCGATCTATTCGCTCTGGAGCCAGGTGCTCGAATACTTCGACGCTTATCTCGTGGGCCTCACGGCGACCCCGGCGAACCACACCTACGGCTTCTTCAACCAGAACCTCGTGATGGAGTACTCGCACGAGCGGGCCGTGGCCGACGGCGTCAACGTGCAGTTCTTCAAGTACAACATCCGCACCAAGATCACCGAAAAGGGATCGACCATCGAGGCGGGGCCCGACACGTTGCTCAAGGTCCGCACGCGTTCGGGCGAAAAGTGGATGAAGCCCGACGAGAATATCGCGTATCAGGGCAAGGACCTCGATAACAGCGTGGTGGCCCCCGATCAGATCCGCCTCGTCGTCCGGACCTTCAAGGAGCGGCTCTTCACCGAGATCTTCCCGGGTCGAACCATCGTGCCGAAGACGCTCGTGTTCGCCAAGGACGACGCGCATGCCGAGCGGATCGTGGAGATCATCCGCGAGGAGTTCGGCGAGGGAAACAGCTTTTGCCAGAAGATCACCTACAAGACGACCGGGGTGAAGCCGTCGGACCTCATCCAGCAGTTCCGCAAGGAATACGAGCCGCGTATCGCGGTGACGGTGGACATGATCGCGACGGGGACCGACATTCGCGCGGTCGAGATCGTCATGTTCTTGCGCTCGGTGAAGAGCAGGGCGCTTTTCGAGCAGATGAAGGGCCGGGGCGTGCGGGTGATCGACAAGGACGAGCTCGCCTCCGTCACGCCCAAGGCGCTGGCGAAGACGCATTTCATCGTGATCGATTGTGTGGGCATCACTGAGACGGATCTGAGCGATACGCAGCCGATCGAGCGTAAGCCGAACATTTCGCTGAAGAAGCTCCTGGACCTCATCGGGGCGGGGAGCACCGATCCGGACGTGCTTTCGTCCGTGGCTGGGCGGCTGGCGCGTCTTGATCGGGAGTGCAGCGTGGAGGAGCGGAGGGCGCTCGCGGAGCTTTCGGGGGGCCGTCCGGTCTCGCAGATCGCCGGTAGCATCCTGGCGGCGCTCGATCCGGACGGGCACGTGCGGAAGGCGCGGGAGATGTTCGGGGTGAAGGAGCCGGCCGAGCCGACGAAAGCGCAGATCGCGGACGCGGCCGAGGTGCTTTCGACGGCGGCGGTGGCGCCGCTGGCGACGAACCCGGATCTACGCACCCGGCTCCGGGACCTGCGGGCCTCGTTCGATCAGATCATCGATCATCTGAGCCGGGACGAGCTGATCGTCGAGAAGACGGGGTTCGTGAAGGACGAGAAGGAGCGCGCGCAGGCGCTCGTCACGTCGTTCGAGCAATTTTTGGCGGAGAACAAGGAAGAGATCGACGCGCTCCAGTTCTTTTATTCGGTTCCGCATCGGGAGAGGCTGCGGTACAAGGACATCAAGGCGCTGGCCGCGGCCATCAAGGCTCCGCCGCGCTCCTGGACGCCCGAGGTTTTGTGGGATGCGTATGCGCGGCTGGAGAAAACCAAGGTACGAAAATCCTCCGCAGAGCGTCTGCTCACCGACATCGTATCGCTGGTCCGGTTCGCGTTGCACCAGAAGGCCGAATTGAGGCCGTTCGCGGACGAGGTGCGGGAGCGGTTCGAGGGCTGGATGGCGCAGCAGGAGAACAAGGGGCGGACGTTCACGGGGCAGCAGGTGCGGTGGCTGGAGATGATGCGGGATCATATCGGGACGAGTGTCGAGGTGGATCTCGATGATTTCGAGTATACGCCGTTCGTGGAAGCGGGCGGGCTGGGGACGGCGACGCAGGTGTTTGGGAAGGAGCTGCGGGTGATTTTGAAGGAGTTGAATGAGGTGTTGGCGGCATGATGGAGGCAGTGATCCCGCGTGGTTGGTTGACGGCCACTCTACGAGAAATTGCCCAGGTACGACTCGGCAGGCAACGTTCGCCTGAAAAGGCCAACGGACCGTACATGCAGCGGTATTTGCGGGCAGCCAACGTGACTTGGAAGGGCATCGATCTCACCGACATCAAAGAGATGAGCTTCTCTCCAGAGGAGTGCGAGACTTACGCGCTGCGCGATGGCGACATCCTTCTATCTGAGGCATCGGGAAGCCCCTTGGAAGTCGGAAAACCCGCGATTTGGCGACAAGAGCTTCCCCTGTGCTGCTTTCAAAATACGCTCATTCGTGTGCGTCCGACTGAACCGTCGCTTGTCCGATTCCTCCATCTCCACTTCATGAAGGATGCGGTTACGGGACGATTCGCCGAAGCGTCTCGCGGCGTCGGAATTCACCATCTTGGCGCCGCAGCGATTGCGGATTGGCAAGTCCAATTGCCACCCGCTCCAGAGCAAGGCCGCATCGTCGAGGCGATCGACTCGTACCTGACACGGCTCGACGACGCCGTCTCCACCCTGGAGCGGGTGCAGCGCAACCTGAAGCGGTATCGGGCTTCGGTGCTCAAGGCGGCCGTGGAGGGTCGGCTGGTTCCGACCGAAGCCGAGCTGGCCCGCGCCGAGAAGCGCGACTACGAGCCCGCCTCCAAGCTTCTCGAGCGCATCCTCGTCGAGCGCCGCCGCCGCTGGGAGGAGGCCGAGCTGGCCAAGATGAAGGCCAGCGGCAAGGTGCCCAGGGATGACGGGTGGAAGGCCAAGTATGAGGAGCCTGCCGGTCCGGATACGAGTGAGCTGCCGGAGCTGCCGGAGGGGTGGTGCTGGGCGACCTTCGACCAGATTACCATCAAGATAACAAAGGGGTCTTCCCCGAATTGGCAGGGATTCGAGTATACCGATTCTGGAGTCCTTTTCGTTCGGAGTCAGAACATTGGTTGGGGCTGCTTGGAGCTGTCCGAACGTGCGTATCTGCCACCCGGCTTCAACGAGCAAGAGCCACGCTCGATCCTCCAGGAGAACGACGTATTGTTGAACATCGTCGGAGCTTCAATTGGTCGCGCCGCAGTCGCTACGACAGAGCTGGCTGGATCGAACATAAACCAGGCCGTGGCACTCATTCGTCTCGTCAGCGAAGGAGTGCTTTCGTCAGTCGTCGTCGCGTATCTCCTTTCGCCGAACGCGCAGCGTCTCATTCACCACACGAAGGTTGATGTGGCTCGAGCGAATCTGTCACTGGCCGACATCGCACAGATGCCATTTCCATTGCCGCCATGCGCCGAGCAAATTCGCCTTGCTGGAGAAATCAATCGATTATCAACGATCGCAGATCGGCTTACAGCCGACACCATAGTTAGTAGCCAGCGCTGCACCCGCCTCCGCCAATCGATATTAAAGTGGGCCTTCGAAGGCAAACTCGTCGACCAAGACCCCACCGACGAGCCCGCCTCCGTCCTCCTCGAACGCATCCGCGCCGAGCGCGCCGCTCCGCAAGAAAACAAGACCGCCTCCCGCAAACCCGGACGCCCCGCGAAACGATCATGAGCGAAGTCTCCAGCCGTATTGTCCAGAAACTCTGGTCCTTCTGCAACGTCCTGCGCGACGACGGCCTCTCCTACCAGGACTACCTCGAACAACTCACCACCCTGCTTTTCCTCAAGATGGCCGAGGAGCGCGCCGACATGACCGGCCACGAGCAGCCCATCCCCAAGGGCTTCCGCTGGGCCGACCTCGCCAATCCGCAGATGGAAGGCGTCAAGCTCGAGGAGCATTACCGGAAAACCCTCCAGAAGCTCGGCCAGGCCGGCGGCATGCTTGGCCTCGTCTTCCGCAAGGCCCAGAACAAGATCCAGGACCCGGCCAAGCTCCGGCAACTCATCGTCGAGCTCATTGGCAAAGAAAACTGGCTCGCCATGTCGGCGGACGTCAAAGGCGACGCTTACGAGGGCCTGCTCGAAAAAAACGCCCAGGATACCAAGAGCGGCGCCGGCCAGTACTTCACCCCGCGCCCCCTCATCGAAGCCCTGGTCGATTGCACGCAGCCCCAGCCCGGCGAGGTCATCGTCGACCCCGCCTGCGGCACCGGCGGCTTTCTGCTCGCCGCCCACGCGTACCTCAGCCATCCCAACCATTTCAAGCTCGACCGCGACCAGAAAAAGCACCTCCGTTACGAGGCCCTGCGCGGCGTGGAGCTGGTCGAAGGCGTCAGTCGCCTCTGCGCGATGAACCTCTTCCTCCACGGCATCGGCCCCGACGACGACGACCGCGAGCCGCCCATCAAGACCGATGACGCCCTCCGGAACGAGCCTTCCGCCCACGCCGACGTGGTCCTGACGAATCCCCCCTTCGGCAAGAAGTCCTCCATCACCGTCATCAACGAAGAGGGCGATACCGACAAACAAACCCTCACGTACAATCGTCCCGATTTCTGGACCACCACCAGCAACAAGCAGCTCAACTTCGTTCAGCACGTCAAATCGCTGCTCAAGATCCAGGGCCGCGCGGCGGTGGTCGTGCCCGACAACGTGCTCTTCGAGGGCGGAGCCGGCGAGACCGTCCGCCGCCGGCTCATGCAGGAGTGCGACGTCCACACGCTGCTCCGCCTGCCGACGGGCATCTTTTATGCGCAAGGGGTCAAGGCAAACGTCCTCTTCTTCGACCGCAAGCCAGGCGCGAAGGCGGCGTGGACCAAGAGGGTATGGGTCTACGATCTCCGGACCAACGCTCATTTCACGCTCAAAGAAAACCCGATGACGCGCAAGGACCTCGACGATTTCGTCGCGTGTTATCGTCCGGGAGAGCGCCAGAAGCGCAAAGCCACGTGGTCCGAGAAGACGCCCGAGGGCCGCTTCCGCGCCTACGAATACGAAGAGCTGCTCGCCCGCGACAAGGTCAGCCTCGACCTGACGTGGCTCCGCGACGAGAGCCTCGAAGACTCCGCCACGCTGCCCGACCCCGACGTGCTGGCGCTGGAGATTGCGGACGATCTGCGCTCGGCGCTGGTCCAGATCGAAGACATCCTCGGCGACCTTCGCCAGCGCCGCCCGGAAGCGGGGCGACAAACCACGAAGACCCAGGCCGCTCCGCGCGCTGAACGGCGGCGGTGACGGGGGCCGGGTCGCGCACACCCCTCGCGTTTCCGTGGGCCCTGGGATAAGGTCACCTCGCCCGCCGCGGAGAGGTCCCATGAAACGGCTCGTCATCGGATTGCTGTTCGCATCAGCCTTCGTCCTCGCCTCCGCGTGCACCGAGGACAAGTGCAAGAATCCGGCGAGGACCACGGACGCTCCCAAGGGGGTCCTCGTCGAGGGGCCAGCGATGAAATGCAATACGGTCCTCACCTGTCCCCGCAACGGAGGGCGCCCCGACAACAGGTTTCCGCTGGTGGGAGGGGATGATCCGACCATCGTCGATCGCGGGAGCGCGTCGTGGAACGAGTCGCGATGCAGGGATAAGTTGTGGCAGCTGGAATGGTTCGACCGAAAATGCACGATCGAGGTTTCGCCCGAGATCATCTGCCTCGACGCAGACGGGGGCTCAGGGCAAGCCGGCCCCGCTCCCACGGGAGGCACCCTGGTCACCGTGGGCGTGGGGGCAGGCAGCGGCGATTCCTGGTATAACGGATATGAAACGGAAGGGAGGGGTGGCGGCTCGAACGCAGAGCACGGAGAGGGAGGCCACAGTGGGCTCTAACACGTCACCTGACCGAAACGTTCGTGGATTTATTGCCCCGTGGCAGCCTTCCACCTTGCATGCCAATCGGAGCCTGCGAGCGCAGGACAATTTGTTTCCATTCGCGCTTGAAAACAAACGCGGAACTCCTCGCCCTTGAAGTCGACGGCCTGGCCTTGATGTTTTCGACGTAGCGAGTCCTCGCAACGAACGGCGGCGGTATCGAGGTCGGCCCAGAAACGCGCTCCCTTCATATCATTACAGGAGGCACACCAGATCGGATCGAGCGCCGTGCACGGGACCTTCTCGGGGCAGAGTCCCAGAACGCAGCCGGCCTGGCACGCGTCCCCGTACTCTCCCGTCACGGTCGCGCAGTCGCTCTTCTCGAGACCGGGCTTGCAGTAGCCCTCGAATAGCTCCGAGAGGTCCTCGCAGATCTCGTCGCTCGTCCGGCCCGTGCTCCCCGCCTCCCCGCGATATGCCCCCAGCCCCACGGTAACAAGCGCGACGGCGGCGACGGCAACGGCGATGAACGGTCCACGGCGTTTCATGGCTGGCTCGGCCGAGCCTACACCACTCCGCCGGAAAAGACGAGCAGGGGCGCGTCGCGAGGTCCGCGGCCGATCGGGTCCCGTGATGGTTCCACCTCCAACCTTTGGAGCCCAAACCTCCCGGTTCGTCAGAGCGTCTCCCGTGCCTCCGGATCGAGACGTCGGATCGCGTCGCGGAGGGTGTCGGGGATCAAGGCGGGACGGTTCGTGCTCGAGGCGAGCAATACGAGGACGGCGCTGCCCGTCGCCACGACCGCCTGCTGGCCGAGCGAGGTCACGCGGTAGTCCATGGTCAGGCTGGTGCGGCCGAGGCGCGTCGTCTTGCCCTCCACGCGCACGGTGTCGGGCCAGAAGACCGGGCGGAGGAAGTCCATGGAGGTCGAGGCGAGCACGGGCTTTTGCGGCGCGTCGGGCGAGAGGTCGATGCCGATCAAACGCAGGTAGGCGAGACGCCCCTCCTCGAGCCAGCCGAAATACCGCGCGTTGTTGACGTGGCCGAGCGCGTCGAGGTCGCCCCAGAGAACGGCGATATCCTGACAAACAGCGAAACGTGGCCCCGAAGGAGCAGGAGGAGCGATCGTCGAGGGCGAGCTACGCCCCGCGGGTTTATCGAATCGATCAGAAGACAAGCGAGGACCTCGTGGCACCAGGGTGGCTGCGGAGTTTCCGCGGAGTCAAGCCTGTGGCATGATGGGGCGCAGGGAGAGCGAGGACCAATGCTCGGACGACGTCGTTGGATGGGGACCGTGGCCGGCCTTTGTGTGCTGTCGGCGCTCGGCGTGGGTTGCGGCAAGAAGGACAGCGGCGGCGCGGCGGGCCCAGAGCCTTCGAACGAGTGGAAGGTAGGCG
>JANMGF010000078.1:0-3458 GCA_031374535.1 Polyangium sp. (in: bacteria) | reverse complement strand
CTCTCCGACCGCGCCCCCGTGCTCTTTCCAGGTGTTGTGGACAACAATGCAAGCGTCGTGGTCAAGGCTGTCGCCCCCCTCAGAGGCAACAAAAAGGATGCCGTTAGGAAGCACTGCACTTTGCTGGCTCTCGAAGCTGTTGACGAGCGCGTAGAAGCGCGGATTTCTGAGCGCGCCGGGAGGGCGGCGTAGCCGCGCTCCCGGCGCGCTCGCGGGCTACTTCTTCGGCTTTGGCGTCGGCCTCGGCTCCTTCTTCGCGCCCTCGGCCTCGCGGAGGCGGTAGCTCTTGCCCTCGATGCTGATCACGTCGGCGTGATGGATGACGCGGTCGATGAGGGCCGTCGCGCACGTCGCGTTCGGGAAGATCGTGGGCCAGTCCTTGAACGCGAGGTTCGTCGTGAGCACGAGGCTCTTTCGCTCGTAGCGCCGGCTGACGACCTGGAAGAGGAGGTCGGCGTTCCGGTTGTCGAACGCGAGGTAGCCGACCTCGTCGAGGATGAGGAGGCTCTGGCTCGCGTAGTAGCGAAGGCGCCGCTCGAGGGCGCGGCTGGACTCTTGGGCCCCGAGGTCCAGGAGCATCTTCGCTGCGGTGATGAAGAGCACCGAGTGCCCAGCGAGGATCGCCTGATGCCCGATGTTCTGCGCGATCATCGTCTTGCCGAGTCCCTGCGGGGCCACGAGCACAATGTTCCGCGCCTTCTCGAGGAAGCGGAGGTTGACGGCAGACTCGACCAGGCCGCGGTCGAGCTTCGTGGGCCATCCCCAGTCGAAGTCGGCGATCGGCTTGAACGTCTCGAGGCGGCTGCGCGCGAGCCGGCGCTCGAGGCTTCGTGCGCTGCGCTCGCGTTCCTCGAGAACGACGACGTGCTCGAGGATCTGCGTTGGGCTCCAGCGCTTCTTCGTCGCGAGCGCGACGATGTCGTCGAGCGCCGAGGCGGTGCCGAAGAGACCGAGCGCACGGAGGCGGTCGTGGAGGGAGGGCTCAGTCATCGGCCACCTCCTCGCCGGCAAGGCGGTCGTACGCGTCGAGGCGATGCGGTTCGACGACGAGCTCGCGCACGCGCGGGTCGTCGGGGAGGGCGAAGTCGACGGCGGGCTTCATCCCGGTCGCGCGGCGTCGTTGGTCCAGAACGTGCGCGACGGACTCCGCGCGGAACGCGCTGCGCCGGTGCGCGTCCGCGATGGCGTCGTCGAGCGCCCCCGCGCCGTAGAGGTCCATCAGCCGAAGGAGGCGCGAGGTCGTCCCGCCGAGATGCCCACCGTGCAAGGCGACCTCGCCAAGAAAGTCCTTGGCGGCCGGGCAGGACGCGAAGAGGCGATTTCGACCACGATGCTCGCGCGCGCGGGCCTTCGTCTCGGAGAGCGCCTTGATGTGGCGCTCGTCCTCGATCTGCTGCCCCGCATCGAAGCTGCGCGCGTGGCGAGCAACCTCGGCGGTGCCGTTCAACACCCGCACCGTCGTCGCGGACGCCACGACGGAGAGCGACCTCCGAACGTGCGTGTGCGGGATCGAGTAGTCGTTCCGGTCGAAGCGGACGTAGGGCGTCTTGCCGGAGGTGACGGCGCGGACCGTGTCCGTGGACATCGCGTGCTCGGGGAGCGGCAAGAGCCTCTCGCGCTCCTCGGCGAGGGCGTCGCGGACGAGGCGCTTGTCGGCGTCGCCAGGGACGAGCCTCGCGCGCTGCACGCGGTCGATCCAGGAGCCGAGCTGCGCGTTGAGGTCCTCGAGCGACTGGAACGTGCGGGCCGCGAAGAACGCCTCGCGCAGGTCGCGCACGCGGCGCTCGACGCGGCCCTTCTCGTTGCCGCGTGCGACGGCGCACGGCTTCGGGGCGAAGTGGTAGTGCCCCGCGAGCTCGAGGATCTTCGGGTTGAAGCGGACGAGCTCGCCGCTCCGCTCGAGGACGGCGCTCTTCAAGTTGTCGTAGAGGATGGTGCGCGGGACGCCGCCGAAGGCGTCGAACGCGTCGACGTGACCGGCGAGGAAGCTCTCGGTGGTCTGGTCGAGGTAGAAGCGCGCGAAGAGCGCGCGCGACCAGGACAGCACCATGAGGAAGCAGGAGAGGCTGCGCTTTGCGCGGCCGACCTGGAGCGATCCGAAGGAAGCCCAGTCGACCTGCGCCTGCTCGCCGGGCAGGACCGAGAGACGCAGGTACGCCTCGTGCTGTTTAGGTCGCGATCTCGCGACGAGCCGGCGGACGGGCCAGACCGAACCTGCGTATCCGCGGTCGCGGATCATCTCGTGGAGCCGCGTTGCGCGGAGCTTCGGGTGCTGCTCGAGCGTTGCGCGGATGAAGTCGCGGTACGGGTCGAGCATCTCGGCGCGCACGCGGCACTCCGGCGCGAGGAACGAGCGCGTGTCGACTGCGTGGCGGACGGTGTCGTGATGGAGGCCGAGCTCGGCGGCGATCGTGCCGACCTTCCAGTGCTCGGCGAAGAAGAGGCGCCGGATCTCGGCGCGGACGTCGTCGGCGATCATCGCGTGACCTCGGAGACGAGGAGGTTACGAAGGTCGGCGAAGCGGCCCATCCCGGCGAGGTCACGGTGCGCGCGGCGTGCGCGCTCCGGCGCGGGGATCCAGTCGAGCGAGTAGAGCGGTCCGCCGACGTCGGCGAACGTCTCGTGAAAGAGGCTCGAATCGGACCCATGCCTCGTGCCTTCCGCACAGAGCGCAGCGCGTACGCGGCGTCCCTGCCAGAGCGCGACGGCCTCGAGCAACGTCGCCATCGCGCGCGGGTGCGACGGCGAGCGCGCGAGCCTCGCCTTGAGGATCGTGTCGGTCGGTCCCTCCATCGCGAGCACGCGCGTGCTCGTCGGTCCCGGGGCGATGCCCATCCAGATCGTGTCCATCGGTTGGCTCCTCGCCGACGGCGGGCACCGTCTCCGTGACGGCAGGCGCGATCGGCGGCGCGACCATGTCCCCGACGGCCACTTCTCGAGGACCGGTGTGCGTTACATTTTGCGCGAGGCGGAAGCGGCGGACGCGCGCCGCCGTCGTGCGCCGACCACGTCGGCTCCGCCAGTACCGACGCGCGGAGGACTGGCGTGCGGAGCGCCGGGCGGCAACACGGCAGCCGGTGCAGTACACCTGCCCCCGGTCGCAGCGGGAGCAGAGGAAGAATACGCGTCCACACGCCGCCACCGCGCACTGGACCTGTCGAACCGAACCCATGCCGTCGCAAACGACGGCTAGAACTTGGCCCTCGTCGGCAAGACGTGGGACTCGTCGCGAACGTCGCTACTGCCGTCGCGACGATGGGCTCGGAGCTACCAACTCCGGGCCCTACTTTTTTGCCGTCCGGGAGATCGTCCCTGAGCCCGGCCCGATCGGCCAACTACCCGGCGCGCTCAGATTTGCGCGCTTCCTGGTGCTCGCCGACAGCGTCCGCCGCGGCACGAAGGTGGCCGGGTGGAAGCAGAGCGGAAGCGCGGTCGACTTCCTCTCGTCAAGGAAGAAG
>JANMGF010000045.1:0-13139 GCA_031374535.1 Polyangium sp. (in: bacteria) | reverse complement strand
GACGTGCGTGTAGACGTCGAAGCTCGGCGCGGCGACGACGAGGATCTCGGCCGTGCGACGATCAAAACGAGCGTCGTAGACGCCGGGGCGCTGGCGCAGGTCGGAGATGATGCCGTCACCGCAGTCGCTGCAATCGATCTTGTCGAGAGAGACGACCGTGGTGCGCGCGTCGGCGGGGATGGGGCGCGCGCCGCCGCAGGAGGTGAGGAGGACAAAAGCGAGGAGCGTGAAGGCGGTCTTCGTCGAGGAGCGCATCGGATGGACGCACGATGCCGCCCCGGTCGCACGAGGGCAAGGCCGCACCGGAGCTTCGATCCACGCGGCAAGGCATGCTCGGTCGGTGTAGGCTCTCGCGCGTGAGCCAGATCCTTACCCGGACCCTCGCCGCCGATCACGTCACGCCCGTCCGCGCCTACGCCGCGTTACGCGCGCAATCCCCCGGGCGCTCGTCGTTCTTGCTCGAATCCGTGCTGCCGGGCGAGCGATGGGGCCGCTACTCGATCCTCGGTTATCGCGCGCGCTCGGAGCACGCGTACCCGCCGGGGGCGCCCGCGCTCGCGCTGCTCGCGGACGACGCGGCGGAGATGGAAGACGCCGAGGGGCTCGCCGCGCGCTTCTCGCAGGCGCTCGTGGGGTACATCGTCTACGACGCGGCGAACGTGGAGAACGGCATCAAGCCGTGGCCCAACGAGGGGATGAGCGGGCGGCTGATGCGCGACGCGACGGTGGTCGTGTTCGACAACCTCGCGCAGACGCTCACCATCGCGGGTCGATCGAAGGGCGCGATCGATCGCTGCGCTTGGGAAATGACGCACGGGCCGGAGCTCGATCCCCTGCCCTCGCCGGATCCGACGCTGGAGGCGCTGTTCGCCGAGCCGAACATCGACGACGACACGTACGCCGCGAAGGTCGTGCGGGCCAAGCAGTACATCGAGGCCGGTGATTGCTTGCAGATCGTCCTGGCACGCACGTTCCGGGCGCCGATGCGGAATGCAGACGCGTTCGACGTCTACCGCGCGCTCAGGGTGCTCTCGCCGTCGCCGTATCTGTTTTTCCTCGATTTCGCCGAGGCGCCGTTCGCCGAGGGGCTCTCGATCGCGGGTGCTTCGCCCGAGACGATGGTGCGGGTGTCGGGCGGGAAGGTGACGCTCCGGCCGATCGCGGGGACGCGGCGGCGCGGCGCGACGCTGGAGGAGGACGAGGCGCTCGAGCGTGAGCTCATCTCGGATCCGAAGGAGCGGGCCGAACACGTGATGCTCGTCGATCTGGCGCGGAACGACGTGGGGCGCGTGTCGGCGGCGGGGAGCGTGGCGGTGACGTCTTCGATCCGCGTGCAGCGGTTCTCGCACGTGATGCACCTCGTGAGCGAAGTGGAGGGCACGCTCGCCGCGGACAAGAAGCCGATCGACGCGGTGCGCTCGGCGATGCCGGCGGGCACGCTCTCGGGGGCGCCGAAGGTGCGGGCGATGCAGATCATCCGTCAGCTCGAGCCAGGGCCGCGCGGCGTGTATGGAGGCGCGATCGGGTACGTGCTCCCCGATGGAACGGTGGATTTCGCGATCCCGATCCGCACGGTGATCGCGCGGCAAGGCGAGTTCGAGGTGACGGCAGGCGCGGGGATCGTGGCGGACAGCGATCCCGCGCGGGAGGCCGAGGAGACGCGGATCAAGGCGCGCGCGGCGCTGGCGGCGATCCGGAGCGCGCAGGACGCAGTTCCGCGGCGCGAGGCGGAAGCTTTGGCGATGCAGAAGCGTCGGGAAGAGGCGGAGCGGAAGAAGGCGGAGGCAGCCGCAGCGGAGGCGGCGGCAGGGGAAGGCACGAAGGGCGAGGACGGTTCGGGCACGCCCGAGTCGGGCGCGGCTTCCTGAGAGAATCGTCCGGACGAACCGAATTTCAGACGGGACGCGTGCTGCCGGCGCCCACGCCAAAGGCGAAACGGACGGCGGGGCGCGTCAGGTAATAGAGGATGCCGGCCGAGACCAGAATGGAGAGCGCGGCGGACCAGACCGCCGGGCTCGCCCGATTCGAAACGACGGCCACGATCGCGAAAAGCCCGTTCACGGCCTGAATGCCGAGCGTGACGACCCACGCCCAGGGCTTCAACGTGAAGAGCCCCCACGCGACGGCGAACATCGCGATTCCGACGGCGACGTTCAGCGCGATCATCCACGAAGGTAGGTGGATCCCGGTGATGGACGGGACGTTGGAGAGCATGGTGAGCACGCCGCTGAGCGCCATGAGCACGGCGACCGCGAGGATGCCGCCCGGCCTTGTCTTCGCTTCATCCATGAGCACGAGAGCGATGCAAGAGACGCGCAACGCAGAGGGAGCGCGCAGGCGGCCTCTCTAACTCTGGTATTCGCGGAGGACCGTGAGGTCGCGGGAGACCATGCGGAATGCCGCACGTTCGGCCTCGGCGCGGATCTTCTCCTCGTCGAGCGTCAAGATCGTCCCGTTCTCGTAGATGAGTTTTCCGGCGACGAAGACGTGGCTCACGTCGCTGCCCTTGGCCGCGTGGACGAGGTTCGCGACGAGGTCGTGGCGGGGCACGAGGTGGGGTTTGTCGAAATCGAACAGGACGAGATCGGCGGCGCGCCCGGGCTCGATCGCGCCGGACCCGGGAAAACCCATCGCGCGAGCGCCGGCATGCGTGGCGATGCGGAGCGAGGTGTCGCCGGGGATCGCCTCGGCGTCGCGGTGCGCAAGCTTCTGGAGCAGCGGGAGGAAACGCACGGCTTCTTTCATGTCCATGTCGTTGTTCGAGGCCGGTCCGTCGGTCCCGAGCGCGACGTTCACGCCGGCGCGGAGCAGTGCCGGCACGTCGCCCGGGCCCATCGCGAGCTTCATGTACGTGATCGGGCAATGGGCGACCGTCGTGCCGCGACGCGCGAGGATGGCCCTGTCGTCGTCGCTCAAGTAGAGCGCGTGCGCCGCGATCGTGGGCACGTCGAGCACGCCGGTCTCCTCGAGCAACCGCGTGGGCGTCATGCCGTGCGTGGCGAGCGAACGCGTGACTTGCTCCTCGCTCTCGGCGAGATGGATGTGCAGGCCGAGCCCACGCTCCTTCGCGAGCGCGGCGATCTCGCGCAGGAACGCGGGCGGGCAGACGTAGGGCGAGTGCGGGCCGAGCATCGCGCGGATGCGGCCGTCGGCCTTGCCGTGCCAGCGCTCGGCGAACGCGAGCGCGCCCGGGAGATCCGCGCCGACCTCCTTGTCCGCGCCGATCCCGAACTGGCACCACGTGAGCGAGGCGCGCAGGCCCGACGTCTCCACGACCTCGGCGACGTGGTCCATGTAGAAGTAGTGATCATTGAAGGCGACGGTGCCGGAGCGGATCATCTCGCAAGCCGCGAGCAAAGCGCCGGCGCGCACCTCCTCGGGCCCGAGCCCCGACTCGGCGACCCAGACGCGCTCGTTGAACCATCGATCGAGCGGCAGGTCCTCTGCGTAGCCGCGGACGAGGGACATCGAGGCGTGGCAGTGCGCGTTGAAAAATCCGGGGACGGCCACGTGGTTCGTGCCGTCGATGATCGCGTCGGGCACGAATTCTTCAGGCTTTTCGCCCACGGCTGCGATACGCGCGCCGTCGATGGCGATCACGCCGCCCCGGATCACCGTGCCTTTTTCGTCGAGGGTCACGATGTCCACGTCCCGGATCAGGGTTTTCAAGTCTCGTCCTCCTGCGCTCTTTCCGGGGCGCATCTTACAACGCTAGTTTTTGGTCCCAAAGGGCGCGCCGCGCTTTTCGGCGTGGGTGGGATCGGGATAGAGTGGCGCTTCCTTGCCGCGCAGCGACGCGGCTTTTTGGGGGGAGCCCCGGGAGAGCTTGGCCATGGCCTTGACCGATCTCATCACCATCTCGTCGAGCGTGCTGCCGGACACGACGCGGGTCGTCGCGTTCCGCGGGGTGGAGGCGCTCTCCCGGCCCTACGAGATCGAGATCTTCCTCTCGCTCGAAGGCGAGGAGGGGGACGGGCTCGACCTCGGCGACGCGATCGGCGCGAAGGCGCGGCTCGTGATCGATCGCGCGGACGACGCGCTTCCGCCTTTCGTCTTTGCGGGCATCCTGGCGAGCGTGGAGCTCTTGCACGCGGTCGAGGGTCGCTCGCTCGTGCGGGCGGTGCTTTGCCCGCGGCTATGGCTGCTCGGCCTGTCGAGGCACAGCCGGCTGTTCACGAAGAAATCGCTCACCGACGTGATCGAGTCGGTCCTCCAGGACAATGGCCTCACCGGCGAGGATTACGAGCTCCGCCTCGGCACGTACGAGCCCGAGGAGCATATCTGCCAGTATCGCGAGAGCGACCTCGATTTCATCTCGCGGTGGATGGAGCGCGAGGGCATTTATTATTACTTCGTGCATGCCGAGGAGGGCGAGAAGCTCGTCATCTGCGACGACAAATCGTACGAGGAGGACGTCCTGGGCAAAGCCGTGCGGTATTACCCGCAGACCGGGCAGGACCGGAGCGCTGGTCCCTCGTTCCGCTCGTTCACCAGCCGGCACCGCACGTTGCCGTCGATGGTGAAGCTCAAGGATTACGATTATGCCAAGCCAAACCTCACGATCAGCGGCTCGGCGCCCGTCGCGTCGAACGGCGCGGGCGAGGTGAGCCTTTATGGCGAGCGGTTCTTCACGTCCGCCGCGGGCGATCGGCTGGCGAAGCTCCGGGCCGAGGAGATGCTCGCGCGCGAGGTCGTGTATCATGCGCGCGGCACGCGTTCGCACCTCCGGGCGGGGCACGTGCTGGAGCTCGAGGAGCACCCGCGCGGGGCGATGAACGCGCGTTACCTCGCGATCGAGGTGCGGCATCACGGCAACCAGGCCGCGGGCGCGTCGAGTTTTGCGCAAATGCTGAAGCTCGAGCACGACGAGGTGTATTTCGTCGAGGTCGACGCGATCCCGGCCGATACGCAGTTCCGACCGGAGGCGCGTACGCAATGGCCGCGCATCTACGGCTACGAGAATGGCACCGTCGACGGGACGGCCGACAGCGAATACGCGCAGATCGACGATCAGGGCCGGTACTCCGTCAAGTTCAAGTTCGACGAGACGTCCCTGAAGGACGGCAAGGCGAGCACGTTCGTGCGGATGATGCAGCCCCACGGCGGCGGCGTGGAGGGTTTTCATTTCCCGCTGCGCAAGGGCACGGAGGTCGTCTTCAGTTTCCTCGGCGGCGATCCGGACCGCCCCGTCATCTCGGGCGTCGTGCCGAACGCGCACACGCCGAGCCCGGTCACGAGCGGCAATCACACGAAAAACGTGATCCAGACCGGAGGCCGCAACCGGCTGGAGCTCGAGGACAAGAGCGGGCAGCAGCGCATCACGATGTCGACGCCGCACACGAACTCGTACATGCGCATGGGCTCCCATAACACGGGCCACACGATGATCATTCATACCGACGGCCCGACGCTGATGGACGCGGGCGGCGACATGAACGTGGAGGTCGGGTATCACGGCAACCCGGCGGGCGTGAAGACCGAGAAGGTGAAGGGCTCCGTCACCGAGACGTACGAGGACACGAAGACCGAGACCGTCACGAGGCTCGTGACGGAGAATTACAACAATCGTCAGGTCACGACGGTCGCGCAGGGGCAAGACCTCTCGATCACCGCAGGCGGGCAGAAGGTGGGCATCGCGGGCGGGATGGGCGTCGCGGTGAATGGCGGCGTCTCGTTCAACGTCGGCGGCGGCTCGGGGCTCGCGGCGCCTGGAAACACCGATTTCAACGTCGGCGTGACGGGCGGCAATTTCAAGGCCACGACGAACCAGAACATCGACATGAAGGCGACCGCGGGCACGCAGTCGTACGAGAGCACGGGGAAAGCGACGCTGAAGAGCTCCGGGGGAGACGTCGACATCTTCGCCGGAGGCAACATCAACGTCACCACGAGCGGCAAGTACACGGGCAACATCACCGGCGACAAGATGACGAACGTCCTCGGCATGCAGTTCAAGGTCGTGAGCAGCGACAAGAAAGAGATCACGTACGGCACGGGGCTCACGCTGAACGCGGCCGCGAACGCGAACTTCACGCTCGCGGCCGAGTTCAATCTGAAGGTGGGCGTCTTCGTCGACGTGAAATGCTCGGCCGATTTCACGTTCGCCACCGGCATCAAGGCGGAGTTCTCCAGCGTGATCGATCTGCGCGCGACGCCGATGAAGGTGTCCGAGGCGACCGCGGGATTCGCGTTCATGTCGGCCGGCGTCTTCATGGTCCAGACCCCGACGCTCGTCTTCACGGGCGCGGCCTTCATGTCGCGAGCCGCGATCCAGCTCATCAACTGAGCGCGCTCGCCGGGACGAACTTCCAGTGCGCACGATCAAACCCGCAGGATTGATTCCCTCGGTTCGCGTCCAGGCGATCGGCCTGCCCGGCCGCGGCTGCCTGTCCGTGACCTTCATGCTGCAATTCGGCGGCGAGGGCGCAGGGCTCCTCGTCAACGACGGCAACATCGTCACGACGTTCACGGACGAGGGCACGGGCGTCTTCGATCCGGGCTTGCCCAAGGTGCGCGGCGAGGTGCTCTGCGAGGGCTTCGCCGCGGGCCCGGAGCCGGCGATCGCGCGGCAGGTGCGGCTCTCGCTCGGCCGCATCGACAAACGGCTCTACGTGGTCGGGGACCGGAGTTGGGGGGCGACCGGGCCCTCCGAGCCCGCGCCGTACAAGAAAATGGCCATTCGCTGGGAAAACGCGCTCGGCGGCGAAGGCGACGCGCGAAACCCCATCGGCAAGGGCAAGCGGCCGATCACCCTCGACGGCAAGAAGGTGCACCCCCTGCCGAACGTGGAATGGCCGAACCGGCTCGTCAAATCGCCCGGCGACGAGCCGCCCCCCGCGGGGTTCGGCCCTCTCGATCTGACGTGGGAGCCGCGCAACAAGCGGGTCGGCACGTATGGCTCGAAATGGCTGAAGACGCGGTATCCGGACCTGCCCGACGATTTCGATCCGCTCTTCTTCAACCTCGCCCCCGAGGACCAGTGGATGCCAGGGTATTTCCGCGGGGACGAGGCGTTCTCCGTGGAGAACATGCACCCCGACAAACCCAAGGTGGAGGGCGCGCTCCCTGGCCTCCTTCCGCGGGCATTCGTCGGGATGCGCAGCGATCCGAAGCGCGTCGAGGTGCCGATGCACTGCGATACGGTGTGGATCTTCCCGCACGTCGAGCGCGTCGCGCTGATCTATCGCGGGATTTTCCCCGTGGCGACGGACGACGAGATGGAGGTGAACGAGCTCCTCCTGGGCCTCGAGAGGATGGGCGAGGCGAAGCCGCGGTCGCATTACGAGGACGTTCGGACGCGGCGCCTCGACAAGGAGCGGGGGGCGCTGCATTCGCTGAAGGACGGCGATCTCTTGCCCGCGGGCGTGGGCGTGCTCAAGCCGAGCGGCGGCGAGGATATGAAGGTCCTCGTCGAACGTGAAGGCACGCTCCAGGAGAACTTGCGGCGGCGCGCCGAGCTCGAATTGCAGCGGGCGCACGAGCAGGTCCGCGCCGCGGGTCTCGATCCGAAGGGAAGGCTCCCGGACAAACTCCCACCGCCGGAGGAGATGCCCAAAGGCGACGTGGTCGCCTTCATGGAGTCCGTCGACGCGAAGGTCACGGAGGCGAAAAAAGAGGGCGAGGCGCTGCGCGAGCAGGCCATGGAGCAGTTTCGAAAGTCGTGCAGGGACGCGAAGCTCGACCCGGACGAGATCCTCGCGCGCGAGAAGCGGCGCTCGCTCGGTCCGCCCAAGTTCAGCGCGCAAAAAGAGCTCGAGACGCTGCGCGGGCTCGCCGATCTCAGCGCCGCGACGGGCACGCCGATGCCGGAGGCGGTCGCGCAAAAGCTCAACGATCCCGGGATCGAGGAGAAGCTCGTCTTCACCGAGCAGAAGATCGTGGAAGCTTATCGGCTCACGGTGCACAGGGTCGAGGCCATGCCGCCCCTCGACGAGGAGGACGCACAAAAGGTGCGCGCCGACGTGGAGGAAGCGCTGCGCAATGGCGAGAGCCTCGCGCGCCGGGATCTCTCGGGCGTGGACCTCTCGGGGATCGATTTCCGCGGCGTGGATCTCTCGGAGGCGTTCCTCGAATCAGCGAACCTCGAGGGTTGCCGCTTCGACGGGGCGAACCTCTTTCGCGCAGTGCTGGCGCATGCGCGGGCGAAAGGCGCGATCTTCCGGGGGGCGCGGCTCGAGGAGGCGAACTTCGGCTGCGCGGACGTCTCGGAAGCCGATTTTTCGGGCGAGACGATCGTGCGTCGCGTTCAGTTTTTCCGGGCAAACCTCACCGGGGCGAACCTCGAGCGCGCGCACCTCGACGGCGCGGATTTCACGGAGGCGAAGCTCCAGAGGACGAAGCTCGTAGGCTGCAAGGCCGAGGAGCTCATGTTCAACAAAATCTCGCTCGCGGGGGCGGACCTCTCCGGCTCGGTGCTGGAGAAGTGCAATTTCTTCGATGTCGATTGCACGAAGACCAACTTCACAGCGGCGAAGCTCGATCAATCGGTGTTCCTCGACGTGGAGGGGGACGGGGCGATCTTTCGGCGCGCGAGCCTCGTGAACCTGCGGGTGGTGCGGGTCGACAAGGGGACGCGGTTCACGAATGCCGATTTCCGGGATGCGGACATGACGCGGGCAAACCTGCGCGGCGCGCGCCTCGCGGGGAGCACGTTCGTGGGCGCGACGCTGCATACGGCCGATTTCTCGGAAGCCGACCTCACGGGCGCGAAGCTCTCGGGTGTGCGGGCTCCGGAGGCGCGTTTCGAGCGGGCGGATCTGACGAACGCGGATCTCCGCGGGGCCGACCTGCTCTCGGCGATGCTCGCGCGCGCGACGGTGGCGGGCGCGAATTTCGAGGAGGCAAACCTGTTCCGGGCCGACGGGGCGCGGATGGTGGGGGATACGAAGACGAGCTTCAAGGGCGCCAATTTGAAGTTTTTCCGTTACGTGCAAAACCGAGGGGACGATGGACAAGGCAACGCTTGAGAAGCTCGTCCACGAGGGCGAGCTCTTCGACGGGGCGGACCTCGGCGGCCTCGACCTCGCGGGCGCGGACCTGCGGGGCGCGGTCTTCGCGAACACGTCGTTCCGGAGCACGAACCTCACGGGCGCGAACCTGCGCGAGGCGACGATCACAGGCTGCGATTTCGCGAACGCGGTGCTCGAACAGACGAAATGGAAGCACGCGGTCGTGATGAACACGCGGTTCGTCATGGCCAAGCTCGGGGGCGCCGAGCTCGTGAACGTGACGTCGAACGGATGCGATTTCACGGCAGCCGAGCTCGCCGGGGCCTCGCTCTTGCTGGCCAATTTCTCGAAGGGGTGCTTCGACGAGGCGAATTTCTCGGGGGCGAACCTGGAGCGGGCGTCGCTGCTCGAATCGAGCTTCAAGGGCGCGAGCCTCGCAGGGACGAACCTCAAGCGTACGGCCCTCTTTCGGGCGGACCTCGTGGGCGTGAAGCTCACCGGGGCGAGGCTCGAAATGACGGTGATGACCGAGGCGAAGCTCACGGGGCATTCGTTCGCCGGGGTGGATTTGTTTTTGACGCAGCTGAACGACGCAGCCCTCGAAGGGTGCAATTTCGACAAGGCGCGGATCGTGCAGGTCAATTTCAAAGGGGCGAACCTCTCGGGCGCGAAGCTCACGCGGGCCGACGCGAAAAATGCGATCTTCGTGGAGGCGCGGCTCGACGGGGCGGACGCGCGGGGATCGAACCTGAAGGAAGCGCTGTTTCCGAAGGTCGTCGCGCCCGCCGTGCCTTTCGACGACGCGATCCTCGAGATGTCGATATGGCACGAGGCGAAGGCCCCGGGCGCGAGCTTCAAGGGCTGCGATCTGACGTATGCGGATTTCTCGAATGCGTCGATCGAGGGGGCGGATTTCTCGGGCGCGAAGATGTACAGGACGCGGCTCCATCGGGTGAAGGACGGGGGCGCGCGATATCCGCTCGGCCGGGCGGGCGCGCTCGGCGACGAGCCGGACCTGGCCGAAGCTGAAGTTTGGTGGGAAAAACACCGGCGGATCTGGAAAGGAGACGGCGATGCATAACGCGGCGCGGAAGCTCGCGGCGAAGACCGTGTGGCAGGAGTTCGGCGAGGTCATTTCGACGGGACCGGAGGGGCTCCGCGTGCGGATGGCCATCGCCGAGGTCGTGGCGAAACGCGCCTCGAGTTGCCTCGTCGAGCCAGCGCTCGGCGATCGGGTGCTCGTCGCGACCGAGGACGAGGGCGATTCGTTCGTGCTGGCTGTGCTCGAACGAAAAGAATCGCAAAAGACGACCATCGCCGTGGAGGGGGATCTGGTTTTCCGGACGCCGCACGGAAAGGTGGAGATCGCCGCGCAGGAGGGCGTCGATATCGTGGCCGCGGCGCCCGTGAACGTGACGGGATCCGAGGTGACGGTGAAGGCGCTGCGGGCGCGTTTGTCGGCGGAGTGGATCGAGGTGGTGGGCGCCGCGGTGAAGGCGGAGCTCGGCAAGGTGAAGATGCTGGCGTCGACGTTCGACTCCGTGCTCGATCGATTCAGCCAGCGGACGAAACGCTCGTACCGGACGGTGGAGGAGATCGATCAGGTGCGCGCGCAGCACATCGACTGGGCGGCGGAGGGCAATGCGCATCTCCGCGGCGAAAACACGCTCGTGACGGCGACGGACCTCGTGAAGGTGAACGCCGATCAGGTCCACCTCGGCTGAAAGGAGACCAGAGAATGTTCGTCAATACGCAGATGATGGGCATGAACGCGGGTTTCCCGGACGTGTGCCTCACGCCCGCCCCGCCCGCGCCGGTCCCGGTGCCGATTCCTTATCCAAACATGGGATTCGGGCCGATGGGAATGCCGCCGGTATGGAACGTGCTCACGATGTGCACCCCGACGCACAACATGGCGACGTCGATCGTGATGAGCGTGGGCGATAATCCCGGTATCGCGACGGGCGTGGCGTCGGGCTGCGTCATGGGCCCGGTGCGTCACGTGACGGGCTCGTTCACGGTGCTCGTCGGGGGAATGCCCGTCACCAAGATGACGAGCATGTCTATCCAGAACAACACGAATTGCCCAGGGATGCGCGTCGTGCCGAGCCAGCCGACGGTGCTCAGCCTGGGGCCCTGAACGAAGACGTCGCGCTCACGCGGGCGCGACGTGGTTTCGATCCCGCGGGCTCACCTTTACGTTGACGTATTTGCCCGGGATGAGGCGGAGCCCGTCGTACGGGCCCATGAGCCAGCGAATGGAGACGTCGTAAGGCGCCTGGCCTTGCAGGTGCACGCGCAGGCCAATCTTGCAGACGACTTGCTGGCGATCGACGATCTCGCCAGTGTGGTCGACGCGGAGCACCTCGGCCTGCGCATCGATGCCGTTCTTCGCGAGCCAGCGCGCGCCAAGCTCGCGGCGGAGGAAGTTCGAGCCGACGATCGCGAGGATGAGCCCCATGGGCAGGACGATGGGCTCGATCGTGAGCCCACGCGGCGTCCGGTTCCAAAAGAAGAGGAGCTGCGCGAGGCCGGCGAGCAAAAGAAGCGCGCCGAGGCCGGTGAAAACGGAGCCTAAGACGAGCTGCGTCGTCTTGCCTGGGTTGGGCGGGGTGGGGAGGTCCACGAAGGAGAGGGTATCAGGACCATGGCCGCGGCGACTAGCCAGGTGTATCGTGGAAACGCGATGAAGGAGCAGAACCGCTTCCGGATCGAGCGCATGGCGGCGCGGTACGCAGCGCGGCAAAAGGAAAAATCCGAGGCGGACGGCGAGCGGTTCCTGCGCGAATTCGACGAGGTGCGCGAGCGAATCCTGCGGCCAGCGATGCTGGAGGTGAAAAGCGAGCTCGAGCGGGCGGGGCATTCGCCGTGGATCGCGATCGACGAGGCGGCCTACAAGCCGAGCATCGAGTTGAATCTCGGTCTCGCGGGGGTCCCGAGGACGCGGGGCACGAACTTGTGCGGCTTTTGCGTGATCCGGTGGAACGAATTCCCGGAGGTGCTGGCCTACCTCGTGGTCGCGCAGCCGCCGATGGATCTTTTGCGTTTCGCGTCGGCGACGGAGATCACGCAGGAGTACGTGGAGCAGATGCTGGTCGATTCGATGGAGCACGTGTTCGCGTGTAACTCGATCTGAGCATTTCGCGCTTGGCGCTCGAATCCGCCTATCGCATGATGGGGACGTGCTGAGAGAAAACGCGACCATCGCCGTCGTGGCCCCGGCGGGGATCCCGAGCCTGGTGGGCCTCGCCGCCGGCGTGCGGCTCGTCCGGAGCTGGGGGTACGAGGCCGTCCTCGCGCCGAACCTGGAGAAGCAGCATTTCTACACGGCGGGGAATGCCGAGGCGCGGACGGAGGACCTCCTCTGGGCGCTTTCGGCCGAGGGAATCGACGCGGTATGGCTGGCGCGAGGCGGTTACGGCAGCATGCATTGCCTGCCGAGCCTGCCCAGCGAGGGGCTCGACGGGCGGCCGGTGATCGGTTGTTCGGACGCGACGGCGCTGTTTTCGGCGCTCGAAAAGACGCGCGGCGAAGCGCTCGTGCACGGGCCGATGCTGGAGACGATCACGACGAAGGTGGACGACGCGACGCGGGCACGTATCCGCGCAATGCTCGCGGGCGAGGCGCTCGCGCCCATCGCAGGGCAGCATTTCGTGGGGCCAGAGGAAGAAGTGCGCGGGAGGGTCCTCGGGGGCAACCTGTGCGTACTGGCGAGCCTGGCAGGGACGCCGTGGGCGCTCTCGGCGAGGGGCGCGATCGTGGTGCTCGAGGAGGTGACGGAGGCGCCCTACCGGGTCGACCGGCTGATCATGCAGCTGCGGCTGAGCGGAGCGCTCGAGGGGGCGGTGGGAATCGCGCTCGGCGATTTCACGAAATGTGATCCGCCGGAGGGATCCCGTTACACGCTGGAGGACGTGCTCCGCGAGGTGCTCGCGCCGCTCGGGGTGCCGGTGTGGTCGGGGATGTCAATCGGCCATGACAAACGCAATCTGGCATTTTGTATCGGCGCGGAAGGGACGCTCGGGGCGGGCGGGCTCCAGCAAGGGCGTTCCTGAGCTCGCACGCGTGGTTCGCGCGACAAAGCACAAAAAAACGAAGGGCCGACCCATTTTTGAGTCGACCCCTCATTTTCGTTTCTCTTGGTTGCGCGGGCAGGATTTGAACCTACGACCTTCGGGTTATGAGCCCGAC
>JANMGF010000024.1:0-2870 GCA_031374535.1 Polyangium sp. (in: bacteria) | reverse complement strand
GCGGGCGTCGGCATCGGCCTCGCGATGCAGGGCGTCCTCTCGAACCTCATCGCGGGCATGACGATCTTTTTCCTCAAGCCCTTCAAGGTCGGCGAATACATCGAGGTCCTCCAGGAGCACGGCGAGGTCGTCGACATCACGTTGTTCTCGACCACGCTGCGGCACACGGATCAATCGTTGATCGTGATCCCGAACCGCCAGATCTCCGGCGAGATCCTGCACAATTACGGGACGAGGCGGCAGCTCGAGATCAAGATCGGAATCGGATATTCCGCCGATATCGGCAAGGCCGTCGCGATCGCCAGGGAAGCTGTGATGGCCGATCCGCGGGTGCTGAAGGAGCCGGCGCCGCTCGTGGGGGTCCGCGAGCTCGGCGATTCGGCCATGATGATCTCGGTTCGCCCGTGGGTGCCCGTCGTCGCGTATGAAGAGGTGCGCCTCGATCTGCACCGCGCGCTCATCGAGGCTTATCGAGCGGGCAGCATCGAGACTGCTTTCCCCCAGCGCGAGATCCGCGTGCTCAACGCGGACGCCATCGGCGCCGGGGCGCCGCGATCGGCGCGCGACGTCGCGGTGGTGAAGGTGAACTGAATCGATCCGGGCGGGGTTTGCCTCCTTGCCGCCTGAGCCGCGAGCGCCGTAGAGTGGCGTTCCCATGACAGCCTCCTCCCGCCCCGCGCCGCGCGAGCGTACGCTTCCCCCGGTCTTCGTCCTCGGGGGTCATCAGACCGATTTTGCGCGGAATGTTTCGCGCGAGGGGAAAGGGATCCCGGATCTCCTCGGCGAGGCGGCGCTCTCCGCGCTCGAATCCACGGGCGTCGCGGCGCGCGAGGTCGAGGTCGGGCACGTCGGGAACTTCATTGCCGAGCTTTATACGGGGCAGAGCCACCTCGGCGGTTTGCTCGCCGAGGTGCACCCCGATCTCGCGGGGATTCCCATCACGCGGCACGAGGCCGCCTGCGCCTCGGGGGGCGTCGCCGTGCTCGCGGCCATGGCCGATATCCAGGCGGGGCGATACGACGTCGCCCTCGTCGTCGGCGTGGAGCTCATGCGAAGTTTACCGGGGTTCGAATCGCAGCAGAAGCTCGGCGCGGCGGCGTGGGTGCCGCGCGAGACTTCGGGCGTCGCTTATCCGTGGCCCGAGCTCTTCAGCCACGCGGCCGAGGAGTACGACAGGCGTCACGGCCTCCGGCGCGAGCACCTCGCCGCGCTCGCGCGGAACAATTATGAAAATGCCCGGCGAAACCCGGACGCGCAGACCCGCAAATGGACCCTGTCCGAGAGGGCCCTCGGCGAGGACGACCAGGAAAACCCGGTGATCGCAGGCCGCACGCGCCGCTACGACGCGAGCCCCGTGAGCGACGGCGCGGCGTGCGTGGTGCTCGCTTCGGCGGAGTACGCGGCCGGCTGGGCGGGGCGCAGGGGCGTGCCGCTCTCGGGCCTCGCGCGTATCGAGGGATACGGGCATCGGACCGCGAGAATGGGCATGAAGGACAAACTCGAGGCGAGCCGGGGAGAGCCGTACGTCTTTCCGCACGTGCGGGGCGCGGTGCTCGACGCTTTTTCGAGGGCGAGGGTCCTGGGGCCCGCCGCGCTCTCGGCCATCGAGGTCCATGATTGCTTCACGATCTCGCATTACATGGGCATCGATCATTTTGGTCTGGCCCCGCCGGGCGAGCCGTTCCGGGTCATCGAGGATGGCACGGTGCTCTGCGGCGGGCGGCTGCCGGTCAATCCCGGCGGCGGCCTCATGGGGACAGGGCACCCCGTGGGCGCGACGGGGGTGCGAATGCTGCTCGACGCGCAGAAGCAGGTGACAGGGGCGGCGGGAGACAACCAGGTGCCGGGCGCGAAACGCGTCGGGACGCTGAACATCGGCGGGAGCGCGACGACGGCGGTGGTGCTCGTCGTCGGCAGGGAATGACCGAGGCCGAGAGGCTTATTTCCCGTACATCCTGGCAAACTCGCTCGTGATCGTCGGCCCGGCCTGGTAACCCGAGGAGTTTTCCTCGCCGTACTCGTTGTCGTTGTCGCCGTAATCGTAGGGCGGCACGACGTCCCATTGCGGGAGCGGGATGATGTAGCCGATCGCGTCGTTCGCGTTGTTCACCATCACCTTGATGGATCCCTCGGGCAAGACGGCCTGGATCGGCGTCTCGGGGGCCGCGTCCGGGTAATCGGCGCCCTCGGGCTTCTCGATGTACGAGCTGCCGTCCGGCTTCTGGAGCCAGAGCTCGGTGTAAAGCTCGCCGGGCGCCGTCGCGATCGCGACCGGGCCGATGTGAATGCCGTTCACCTCGGTCGCGATGACGACGTCGCCGTTGAGCAGCAGCCCGACGCTGAGGCTCGCGCTCTCCTCGTCCGTCACGCGTTTGCCGTCGGCCCAGAACACCTCTCGCGGCATGAGGCCGGAGATCACCGCGATGGCGAGCGAGGTGTTCGTGGCTGGCATGAGGAACGCCCGGCGGCGGACCTCGATCGAGGGCGCGTCGACCTTCGTCGCATTCGCGCCCTCGATCGCCGCGATCGCCGCCTCCCCCGCGCCCTTGCCGACGTACTCGGCGCGCTCCCAGGTGCCCTGATCACAGGTCTCCATCCCGTTCGCGTCCGGACAACCGACGATGCCAATGGTCGTCGTGAGGCCGCCGAGGGGGCCATTGAAATACACCGTCGGCGCGCCCGGCCATTTCGCCTCGAGCGTCTCGCGCAGGTAATGCGGGAAGTCCGACGTGAGGAGCGTGTTCTGGGAGCCGAGCGCCTCGGGGTGGTTGCCCCAGAAGACCGCGTTCGTGATCACCGCGCCGCTGTCGTCCTGGAACTGGAGCGTGGTGATGTTCTGATCGATGATGAAGGGCCTGCGCGTGTCGTTG
>JANMGF010001690.1:0-7188 GCA_031374535.1 Polyangium sp. (in: bacteria) | reverse complement strand
GATCAATGGGATGTCGAAGCCTCACGTCCAGACGTCGCCGAACCAGGTCGAGCGCCTGCGGATCGTGTACGCGGGCACGCCCGACGAGATGGGGATGAAGCTCCACGCGAGCGACGACGCGAGTTGCGGGTCGTTCGATGTGCTGAAACCGATCGAGATCACGCAGATCGCGCGGGATGGGATCACGCTGCCGAAGTTTTACAAGAGCGACACGATGTGGGTCTCGCCGGGCTACCGCATCGAGGCGCTCGTGAAGATGCCGAAGGAGAAAGGGACGCTTTGCCTGGTCGCGCGGCGCGTGAACGATCCGCTCGGGGCCGTCATCGCGGTCTTCGACGTGGATCCGGCGCATGGGGAGCCGACCGAGGTCAACATGCCCGAGGAGGCGGCCATCACCGCCATCGCCCGCCCCACGTCGTGGATGGGAAAGGTGGACGGGCAAATGCAGGAGGTGAGCTGCGACGCGGTGAAGACGATTCACCAGAAGGTGGCGCTGCTCGTCCCGACGCCCGGCGAGAAACCGACGCCTGGACAGCCAGCCGAGCTTGGATCGTGTGATCCGACCCAGCACATGCACGAGGTCGATCCGGACGCGGCGACGTGCGTCTGCCCCGCGCCGAACATCAATTGCCGCCGCTTCGATCAGCGCCGCGCCCAGGGGTATCGCAGCGATCGGGTGATGGAGGTGGATACGTCGGAGAAATGGGACGTCCGCGCGTTCGACGGGCACCCGTTCCACATCCACATCAATCCGTTCGTCGTGTGCGCGAACGACTCGAACAAGGAGCCGAACTTCCCGCACTGGCGCGACACGTTCTGGGTGCAGCTCGAGGACGGGCCGCAGGAGCTCTTGATGAACTTCCGCAAGTTCTCGGGTCAGTTCGTGCTTCATTGCCACAAGCTGAACCACGAGGACATGGGCATGATGGAGCTCGTGGAGGTGTGCCCGGAGGGGGACGCCGAATGCCTGTGCCAGGGCACGGACGCCGAGGGCAATTGCATCAGCCAGGCCGGGTGCAAGGCGGACGATCTCCCGTGCCAGTTCGCAAAGGAGGCCACGGAGGCCTTCCCGCTCCCGCCCGCGCCGAACCCCGCGCTTTGTGGTCCTTGAGGAGGTCGAGGGAGGGGTACACGAGCCGCCCCTACCCTTCCCGCTCGTTCTGGCGTACGGTCCGAGCCATGCGCCGGATCGGACTTCTTTCGCTCGTGCTCCTCTCGGCCGCGGCCTGCGCCGAGCCGATGCCGGAGCCGGGGGCCCCGAATGCTCTTCAGGAGCCGCCGTGGCTCGTGGTCCGCGTCGACGCGGTGGAGGTCACGCCGTTCCGGCCAGGAACGCAGGTGCCCTGGGACGATCTCGAGCCCCTCCCGACGGACGGCGTTGCTTGCGGCATGCTCGGCCGCGCGATGGCCACGACCGATCCGATCACGGGCAAGGGGGCCGAGATGCTCTGCGCCGTCGATCCCCGCCCGAGGCCCCAGGGCGCCGACGCGCGCGCGCCCGATCTTGTCGTGTTGCTCGGCGTGGGCAACGCAGCCCATTACCAGACGCCGACCGCGCACGATACGATGCAAACCACGTTTCACGGGGAGTTCATGATTCCGACGAACGCGATCCCGCCCGAGGGGATCACGCTGGCGGTGGCGGATCGGGACGGAGCCGCGGCGGAGATCCTCGGCGCCGTGCGCCTCAGCCGGCAGGAGCTTTTGCACGCGCAGGCGACGCGGCCCGTCTTCTCGATGCGCGGCGGGAGCGTGTTGCGGATGGATCTCGCCGTGATGCCGGACGATAACCGGCTGGCGACGTCGGAGGTCACGGTCACGGCGCAGACCGGCGGCGCGCTGGTCCCGATCCGGCCGATTCGCGCGGGGGAGGTGGTGGAAGTCGCGGCGCGGGGGCAATACCGGATCGGCACGGGGCGCGGGGCGTGGATCGATCCGCGCGGTTATTTCGAGAAAGAGCCGCACGATCCGAATTTCGACAACGAGCCTTTCAAGTCCGCGCCCCACGGCGCCGGGATCGCCGCGGTCGGGGGCGGAGACGCGCGTATGGGGGCGATCGTGGCGCCGTGCGCGCGGTTCGTGGCCCCCACGCCCGGGCTCCTGTGGGTGGGGCTGAACGACGGGGATCCCAGCAACAACGAGGGGAGCGCGACGTTCACCGTGAAGGTGTCCGGGCCTCTGCCGACGGAGTGGGCCGAGGGCCGGACGACGACCTCCTGCGGGACAATTCGGTAATGTTGGTCAGACGAGGGCGCCGCCGTCGATACAAAGCGCCTGGCCGGTGATGGCCGAAGCCGCCTCGCCGGCGAGGTAGACGGCCAGGGCTGCGACCTCGCTCGGCTCGACCATGCGGCCGAGGGGGACGCTGCGGGCGAGGTCGTCGGCGGTGAGGTCGAGGTCACGCATCCGGCCCTCGGCCATGGCGGTGCGGGTCCACCCCGGGCAAATGGCATTGACGGTGATGCGCCGCGGGGCCGCGTGGAGCGCGAGGGCGCGGGTGAAGCCGAGGACGCCGTGCTTGGCCGCGGTGTAGGCCGTCTGATCCGGCGCACCCTTGAGCGCGAGCACCGAGGCGATGTTGATGATGCGCCCCGCGCCGTCGGGGAGGCTTGGCAGGACAGACTTGCTCATCAAATAGGTGCCGTGCAGGTTCACCGCGAGGATCTCGTGCCAGAGCGCGTCGTCGTCCTCGGGGTCGAGCGAGTTCGCCCCGGCCAGGCCCGCGTTGTTGACGAGCACGTCGATGCGTCCGAAACGCGCGAGGACGGCGGCGACCGTGGCCTTGACCTGTTTGGCGTCGCTGACGTCGCAAGCGAGCGCGAGATCGGCGTGGGGCGATGAGAGGGGGCTGCGGGCGCAGGCGGCGACGAGAAAGCCGCCCTGCTTGAAGCGCTCGAGGAGAGCGGCACCGATGCCTCGGGAGCCGCCGGTGACGAGCACGACGGGCTTTGCGGCGCTCACTGGGCCACTCCGCCGCCGTCGACGGGGACCACCGCGCCGGTCATGAAGGAGGCCGCGTCCGAGGCGAGGAAAGCAATGACCCAGGCGATCTCGCGCGGCTCGGCGAACCGGCCGAGCGGGACCGCGTTCTTGTAGCGGTCCTCGGCGCTCTCGGGGTTTCGAGCCGAGAGGTCTTGCAGGACCTTCCGGAGCATGGGCGTATCGGTGCTGCCGGGCGCGACGCAATTGACGCGGATGTTGCGGGGTCCCCAATCGACGGCGGCGCTCAAGGTGAGCTGCGCGAGGGCCGCCTTGGACGCACCATAAATGGCGCTCTCGCGTTTGCCGACGAAGGCCTGGTCGCTCGCGTTGTTGACGATGGCGCCTTTGCCCGTCCGGAGCATGTGCGGGATGGCGGCCTTCATCAGGAGAAAGGGCGCTTTGAGGTTGACCGCGAGGATGTCGTCGAGCTCTGCGATCGTGGTATCGACGACGCTGGCAATCAGCGTGATGCCGGCGTTGTTCACGAGGATGTCGAGCCGTCCCTCGCGTTCGGCCACGCGGTCGACGTGGCCCTTTAGGGCCCCGAGGTCACGCAGGTCGATGTCGGGGAGATCGAAGCCGTGGACGCGGGCGCCTTGTTCGGCGAGGAGCGACGCGACGGCCTGGCCAATGCCGCTGCGATGGCCCGTGACGATTGCAACTTTTCCTTCGAGACCCGGGAGCATGGTCGGCGACGTCTACCATGCCGCCCCGGGCAGGTCGAGCGCGGTCGGGACGCTTGGCCCTATTTGGGGGCCGCAGGCGCGATCGACTCCACGAAGAGGCGCCCGTCCCGATCCGAGAAGGTGAACGTGACCGGGTCGTCGACCTTCACGTCCCGCAAAAGCTCGGGTTTGGCGACCTCGAACATCATGGTCATCGCCTTCATGTAGCCGGGGATGTCCTCGTGGGCGATCGTGATGTTGTCTTTCTTTTCGCCGATCGCGCGCACCTTGCCGCGCGTCGTGTACGTCGCGCTCGGCGCCGCGCTCGCGACGGCGCCCCCGCCCGAAGGCTCCTGCCGAGAGCAGGCAGGCGCGGCGGCCGCGGTGAAGAGAAGCGCCGAGACGATCACGAAGGCCGCGGAGCTCGTTCGATGGGTGGAAATCACGCGCATGGGGATGCTGTACCACCGGGGAAGCGGAAACGAAAGCGGAGGCGCGGGTGGCAGCGGGGACGGGGGCGGCAGCGGGGGCGGAGCGAAAGGGCAAGCCCCACGCGCGCGTGGCTCGATATCGCCCATTACGACGGAGGGTCCCGCGCCCCCTCCCCCGCGGCGCCTCCCCCGCGCCCCCTCCGCGCTCCAGCACCCGCGCGCCGCAGGCTTGGCGAAAATCGTGGAGATCGTCCCCCGGACGGGCGTATGTTGCTCCCACCTCCGTGCCCACACCTCTCCGTGTTGGATCTCTCGGCTCACGCCTCGGCCCCGCCTGCATTGCGGCCATGGTCGTGTCCCTCGGCCTCGGCCTCGGCAGCTGCACCTGCACAGGCTCGGACCCGGCTCCTGTCGACGCAGGGGCCACACAACCGACGGCCTCGGTGCCCGCCTCTTCCGCGTCGTCGATGCCCCCGGGCAGCGCCGTGCCGGGCAAGCCGCGTCAAGGCGGGGCGCTCGCGCGGGGCGTCGGCGAGGAAGCGCTCTACGTCGCCGACGAGGATCACAACGTGCTCCGGCGTGTGCCGTTGCCCCTGTCGCAAGGGGGAGCCGGCACGGCCGTGGAGATGCCGGGGCCGCCTGCGCAGGTCGTGGCCTTGTCGGGGCGCGTGCTCGCGACCATCCGCGATCCAGGCCTTCTCGTCATCCTCCGCGCGGAAGCCGGCGCGCCCCTCACCGAAATCGCGCGCGTAAAGCTGCCGGCCGATGCCTGGGGGCTCGCGGTGACGGCGGATGAATCGCGGGCGATCGTGACGAGCGCCTGGACACACAAGGTCAGCGCCGTCGATCTGCGCACCCACGCCGTCCTCTGGACGGTCGACGTCGGACGAGAGCCGCGGGGCATCGCCCTCCGGCAGGACGGCAAAAGCGCCTACATCTCGCATCTCACCGGCGCGGCCCTGACCCGCATCGACGAGCTAGGAAACAGCACCCCTACGCTCCGGCGCATCGACCTGCCGGCTTCTCCGCTGCGTACGCCCGTGGGAAAGGCGCTCAACGCGTCGCTCGGGTATGCGATCACGTTGTCCCCCGACGAGAGCCTGCTTTTTGCGCCGCGGCATGCGCTGGGCGCATTGGGTGAAATCGCCTGGTTCGGGGCGGCCACGGTCGACGTGCTCGTCACGGGCGAAGACAAGGGCCTCGCGCCGCCTCATCGCGAGCGGACCACGCTGGTCCGGGCGGAAGGGGAAGGCCCCGCGCCCGAGCTGCAACTGCCCGGCGCGAGCCTCGCGCCTTTCACGCAGCCGCGCGCCGTCGCCTACCGCAGCAGCACCGATACGTTGCTCGTCGCGGGTGAAGGCGACGATCGGCTCGTGGAGGTCGACGCGCTCGCGGTCGATCCGTCGCTTTCGGTCGTCGCCACCTACGAGGTAGGCAGCGAGCGTGATCCCGCGCTGGGGATCTCGAATCGCGGAGGGGCGCCCGCGGGGGTCGTGCTTTCGGAGGACGAGGCGACGGCGTACGTCTTTTGCCGCGCGACGTACGATCTCGTGGCCATCCCGCTCGCAGAGCACCCGCCGCGGGGCGCGGGGACCCGAGAAAAGCCGGCCTCGCCGATGCTCGTTCGTCTCGCCGACGATCCTCTCGGCGGCGACTCCGCGATCGGTCGCCGGCTCTTCTACAATGCGACCGATCGCCTGATGAGCGGGGGCCTGGCCTGCTCCGGTTGCCATCCGGAGGGGCGCGACGACGGGCACGTGTGGCACGAGGCGAAGTTCAACACCGAGGATGGAACGAACGTGAACTTCGTCGGGACGGCCGACAATGTGCCCGAGACCGATCGGGTCCGTGGCATTCCGCGCCGGACGCCGATGCTCGCGGGTCGTGTTCGCGCGCCTGGACCGTACGGTTGGGTCGGCGAGAGCCCTGACCTCGTGGATCGAATGCGCGCGGGTTTTGGCCTGCACCGGTGGGGAGGGTTGCCGAAACACCAGCCGCAGAACCTCGACGCGCGTGCATTACGTCTCGCCACATTCTTGCGGACCGGCCTCACGCCGCCGCCGCGAGAACAACGCGAGCTCGATCCGGTCGAAACGAAGGGGAAGGAGCTTTTCATGAACGACGCCCTGCAATGCGTTCGTTGCCACATCCCCGGGACCGAATACACGGATCGGGCGGTCTATCCGCTGCCGAAGCTCACGCGCCAGGCCGATTTCGACGAACCGAAGACCGGCGAGCTTCGTGTCCCGTCGCTCCTCTATCTCGAGGGACGGGCGCCGTACCTGCACGACGGGAGCGCGGCGACGCTGGACGATCTCCTCGCGAAAAACAACGATCGGATGGGCAAGACGAACCAGCTCTCGAAGGAGCAGCGGGGCGCGCTCGCAGCGTACTTGCGCACGTTATGAAAATCGCACCCCTTCCCCTCCTCGTGCTCGCCTCCGCGTTCTTTGCGTCCTCACCGGCCACGGCAGAGGCCCCACCGGGCGAGGCCGTTCCGCTCGACGTGGATCCGCCGGGCGTCGAAAAGTCGAAATCGCCTAGCTTCGACGAATGGGCGAAAGCAACCAAGGTCCGGCTCTCGCGCACGGGTCCCGCCGCGGCGCCTTGCACGGCGTACCGGGTGCGCGAGTGGCTCAAGGTGCGATGCCTCGGGACGAAGCCCCATGCCATGGTGGTGCTCGGCGGGGACGCCGCCGAGGTATCGTTCTGGATCGACAAGGACGATCGGCGCGGCGGCGAGGTGCAGTTCCCGCTCCGGCGGGGCGATCGGCGCGTCGTGCAAATATGGACCGGCGGGGTCGACGCGGCGGGCGTCTTCAAGGCAAAACCCCAGCTTGTGATTCAAGAGTATTGGCTCGAAGGTCGCGCGGCACCCACCGTGACGGCGATGTAAGAACTGGGGTTTGGGGCGAAGGACGCCGAACGGCGATCCGAAGCCCCAAGCGTCGAACGGAGGCAAAATGATGTCGGCGAAACGATGGACGAACCTTTGGACCGCGTGCCTGATGGCCTCCGTGAGCGCCTGCGGCGGGACGAGTGAGCCGCCCCCGGTGGGGCCCTCGAGCCCGCCTGCGGGCACGACCGCGGCAGCGAAGCCGACCGCAGCG
>JANMGF010001652.1:0-11731 GCA_031374535.1 Polyangium sp. (in: bacteria) | reverse complement strand
CCGCCGCGGCCTCTTTGATCGCGCCGATGCGGCGGATGTCGAGGCGCACCGAGGAGTAGAACTTGAGGGCGTTGCCGCCCGTCGTCGTCTCGGGGCTGCCGAACATGACGCCGATCTTCTCGCGGAGCTGGTTGATGAAGATCGCGGTGGTGCCCGAGTTGCTGAGCGCACCGGTGATCTTCCGCAGGGCCTGGCTCATGAGGCGGGCCTGGAGGCCGACGTGGCTGTCGCCCATGTCGCCTTCGATCTCGGCCTTGGGGACGAGGGCGGCGACGGAGTCGATCACGATGATCTCGACGGCGTTCGAGCGGACGAGCATGTCCGCGATCTCGAGGGCTTGCTCGCCGTAGTCGGGCTGGGAGATGAGCAGCTCGTCCGTCTTGACCCCGAGCTTCTTCGCGTAGTTCACGTCGAGCGCGTGCTCGGCGTCGATGAAGGCCGCGACGCCGCCGGCCTTCTGGATCTGGGCGATCGCGTGCAGGGTGAGGGTGGTCTTGCCGGAGGACTCCGGGCCGTAGATCTCGATGATGCGGCCGCGGGGATAGCCGCCGATCCCGAGGGCGATGTCGAGCGAGAGCGAGCCGCTCGAGACCGAGGCGATCTCGTCGTGAAGGCTCTGCCCCTCCTTGAGGCGCATGATCGCGCCCTTGCCGTATTCCTTCTCGACGCTCGCGATCGCGAGCTCCAGCGCGGCGGCCTTCTGCTTGGGGTTCTTCTCGTCGCTCATGGGAGACCTCGGGGGGGCAGGGTAGGAGCGGCGCGGGTTCGGCGCCACGAACGGTCTGTCTTGGCTGCGTATACTGGCCGGCTGTTCAGCATGCAAGGCTGAACGGCGAGAGAGCGGACAGGATATGTCAGCCCCCAAAAAACCTGTCAGAAGAGGCCGATCGAGAAGTGGAAGGCGCCGAAATCTTCCCACTGGCGGCGGTTCAGGTTGATGCCGTAGTCGAGCGCGAGCGGGCCGACCGGGGTCGTGATGCGCAGGCCCGCGCCGAGGGCGTAGCGGAGCGAGAAGTCGATGGCCGCGGCCTGCTTCCAGAGGTTGCCCGTGTCGAGGAAGACGCCCGTTCCGAAGGTCTCGGTGAAGGGCACGCGGATCTCGAAGCGCGGGTTGATCGAGAGATCGCCGCCGCGGATCGGGACGTTGGCGAGCACGGCCGAGCGCGTGGTCTGGCCCTTCGCGACGAGGCCCCGCGCCACGTCCTCGGGCACGAGCGCGTCGGCGAGGAAGGCGCGGATCGTGTCCACGCCGCCGAGGAAAAAGAGCCGGTCGGGGTAGGTCTCGCTGCCGTCCTTGAGCTGCAGGTTGTAGCCGGCCGCGAGGCTCATGGCGACGGAGGGGCCCTTCGAGCCGAGCTCGAAGTAGCCGGCCACGCGGCCGGACATACGCAAGAAGTGGCTGTTGATCGTGGCCTTGCGTTCGTCGGTGGGGAGCGCGTTGACGTGCTCGGCGCCGAGCGCGACGAGCCCTCCCTTGGTGGCGGCGAAGGCGTTGTTGCGCCCGTCCCACGCGAAGTTGATGCGCTCGGCGACGGCGAAGGTGCTGCCGAAGGGCACGCGGAGCAGCGGGATGAGGGGCGAGTCGAGCGCCGTCTCGTTGAAGACGTCGACCTCGTTCACCTCGGCCGACGCGCCGAGGCGCACCGTGATCGTACGCGTCGGCCGGTACGCGAGCGTGGGCACGAGGGCCTGGCGGCTGATGCCGAAGCCGCGCTGGTTGTCGCGCACGTCGATGCCGTCGACCGAGAGGCTCACGAGCGGGCCGAGGCCGATCTCGGGGAAGGTGATCGACGCGGTGTTTCGTCGCTCGAGCTGCTGGCCGACGGTGAGTTTTTTCTCGTAGTCGACGCGTACGCCGGGATCGAGGACGATGAAGTCGAAGAGGTAGGAGAGCTGCACGCGCAGGGTCAGCGAGATGGCGAGCCCGGCGATGTTCTTGTGGCCGTACTCCAGGGCGAAACGCAGGCCCTCGCCCGTCGAGAAGCCGACGCGCGGGTCGAGGTACTGCGGCACCTGCTCGTTCACCGTGATGAGCACGCGTTTCTGTTTCTGCGGGACCTCCGGATCTTCGAGGCCCACGGAGACGCTGGAGAACGCGCCGAGCGAACCGATGCGCTCCTCGCTTCGGCGCGCCTCTCGCTCCACGAAAGGCAAGCCCTGCTCGAGCGTGACGCGGCGGAGGAGCAGCTCCTCACTCGTACGGAGCGCGCCACGCACGACGAAGCCGCCGACGATCACCTGGTCCCGCTCGGTGATCACGAACCGCGCACGCGCACGCGTCCGGTCCGGCGAGGGTTCGATCGCGGCCCGGACCTCGGCGAAGGCGTAGCCACGATCGCGGTACGTTTCGAGGAGGCGGAGGCGCGCCGCTTCGAGCGAGAGAGTGGAGAGGGGCTTGCCGAGCTCGAGCCGGCTCGTCGCGAAGAGCGCTTGCTCCGAGAGCGTACGGCTGCCCTCGAAGGCGACGTCGTGCAGCAAGGTCTGGGGCCCGAGGTGCATCGGGATACGCAGCGCGATCTCGCGCGAGCACTCGACGTGGCGGAGCGGATCGGGGCGGCACGTGAGCGTGATCGGAGGCTCCGGCTCGGGCAGCGGAAGGCCGAGGGCGTCCTTCTTGCAGACGGCCTCGCTCGGCTCATGCGGCTCGGGGATGCAGCGGCCCGCGGGGGAACGCGCGCTGCACGTCGCGCGCTCGACCTGCACGGGGCCCACGACGGCGTTCAGGTACCCCTTGCTGTAGGCGAGATCCTTGAGGTGCTTGAGCGCGCGTTCGTACGTCTCGGACTCGAACGTCTCGGCAGGGTTCAAAATGAGCGGCCTCGCGACGGGCCTCGGGCTGCGGCCGCCGAAGAGCGCCGAGACCGCGTTCGGATCCTTCAGCGAGAAGCCCTTGTCGCCGGGCAGGTCCTCCACGAGGAAGCTGTCGATCTCGCCGCGCACCTGCTCGGCGTTCCAGGACTTCGGCAGGCATGGGAAGACGCGTTGCACGACGCGCGCTTGATCCCCCTCGTCGATCGTGAGCACGAGGGGGTGCACCGGATCCTTCGGGCCGCCGCGCTCCTCGGCGACGACCCGCGCGTCGAGGAAGCCGCGCTGCACGTAGAAGCGGACGAGCCTGTCGACGAGCTCCTGCGTCTTCGGCTCGATGCCCTTCTTCGGCGCCACGGCCGCTACGAGCTCGACCTCGTCGACGGAGCGGTTGCCCTCGAAGACCGGGATGATGCGGGGCCCCGGCGTGACGTACACGTAGAGATCGCTGGTCGACTCCGTGAGCCGCACCGCGTGCTTCACGTCGGCGCGGAAGAAGCCGTTTTCCCGCAGCACGTCGGCGAGATCGCGGTCCGCTTCTTCGAGCAGAGGCTCGTCGATACGCGCGCCCGTCCCGAGCCGGTACCGATCCTCGAGGCCACCGACCTCACGCTCCATGCCGGGCGTGATCACGAAGAAGCGGCGCGTCACGGTGCGCGGCGTTCCTGCGTCGATGTCGATACGCAAGACGACGCGGTTCGGGTCGTCCGTGTCCGAGACGTCGGCCGCGACCACGGCCCGCGGGTAGCCATGATCCGCGTAGTAACGACGGATCCGCTGGCCGATCTCCATCAGCATCGGCGCCGTGATCTCGCCGCTCTCGCGCACGCGCGCCGCATCCAGCGTCGACGCGCGATCCAGCGTCGCGCCCGCGAGCCGGATCGCCGCCACGATGCGACGCGGGAGCACGTGGGCGCGCAAGAAGACGCCGTCTCCCTCGGCGAGCACCTCGACCGTGACGCGCGCGAACTGACCGGTCTCCGTGAGCTCACGCATCACGGTGCGTGCTGCCGCTGGGTTGAACGGATCGCCCACCCGGACCTTCGTGACGCGCGGCGACGCGCTCCAGCGTGAGCCCACGGTCACCACGTCGACGCGCTTGATCGGTTTGCCCGTGAACGCGCTCGTGTCCGGCGGCGGGGTTAGCTGCGGCGCGGCGAGCGCGGCTTGCGGCTCCTCTCCCGCGAGCGCGGCGCTCTCCCCGGGCGTCGATCCAAGGGGTTTTGCGCCCTGGGCCCCGGCCGTCCCCATGCCGAGCAGGCAGACGAGCGCGCTCGCCGCCGCGAGGCAGCGGGCTCGTTCGGACCGGGGAAAACGCGGGGAGGGCAAGGGGACGGGGTGGATGAGGGCAGGGGCGGGCTCGCGGCCCTTTGGTGACGCCCGTCCCGATGCTACCGTCCGCCCGAGTTGCTCGCCAAAAGGTACGGCATGGCTGATCCGACGATCCTGATAGGGGCGGTCGCGTACGACCCGAAGGTCACGACCATCTGGGAAGGAATGCGTGAGCACTTCCAGGAGCACGGCGTGTCCCTCGATTTCGCGCTCTTTTCCAGCTACGAGCGGCAGATCGAGGCCCTTTTGCACGGGCACGTCGACATCGCCTGGAACTCGGGCATCTCCCACGTGCGTGTGAAGCGGCGCACCGAAGGCAAGGCTGTCGGCATTGCGATGCGGGATCGCGACCGCGACGCGTGTGCGAAAATTTTGATCCGTCGCGAAGTGGTCGTGCGAAAACTCACGGATCTGCACGGCAAGGTGCTGGCCGTGGGTACGCGTGATTCGGCGCAGGCGCGGATCCTGCCTCTCTACTACCTGAAGCAGGCGGGGGTGGATCTGAACCAGGTGAAGATCCTCGCGTTCGACTCCGACGTCGGCAAACACGGGGACACGGGCGCGAGTGAGCTCGCGGTGCTCGCGGCCGTGCACGAGGGGCGGGCGCACGCGGGCGCGATCGGCAGCCTCGTCTTTCAGGCGGAGCAGGCGGCCGGGCACGTGGATCCGCGCATCGTCGACGTCCTCTGGACGACGCCGACCTTCGACCTGCGCATCTTCGACGCGATGCCCACGCTCGCCGCGGACAAGGCCGAGGTGTTCAAGAAGATCCTCTCGGAGATGGCGTACGCGAACCCCAAGCATCGCAAGCTGCTCGACCTGGAGGGGCTGCGTCGCTGGGTGCCAGGCCGCGAGCAGAGTTATGCGCCCGTGCGCGCGGCGCTCGACGATCTCCCCGGTTTCGGCTGAGATCGCGGGCTACTCGAACTCGAGACGCCAGCGCAAGTCGGCGCCGAGGTTGCCGAGGGGCGAGCTCGAGACGTCGTTCGTGTTGTCGTACGCGCCCTGCACGATGACGCGTTTGCCGAGGCGCCACTCGATGCTCGAGCGCACCTCGCGGTTCTCGGTGATGCCCGTCGTCACGGTGGCGCGCACGTCTTCGGTGATGCGTTTGCCGAGCGTGACCGTGGGCTCGGTGCGGCCCGTGCGCGACGAGTACGACGTGCCGAACCGGAACTCGTCGATGATCGGCACGATCGTCTTCACGGCCTTGTCCGCGCCGGTGAGCGCGGCGAGCGCCTCGAGGCCCACGGTCTCGCCGAGCGACGAGGCGAGGCCACGATCCATCTCCGCCCGCGTGAGGCCGAGCGTCAGGAGCAGGACGACGTCCTCCTGGCTCAGGGGCGGATCACTCGTGAGGTCGAGCTTCACGTTCGACTCGTCGCCGTGGGCGTAGAGGTTGATGCGCCACTGCTGGCCGAGGCTCGCCGTCGCCGCAGCGCCCGTGCTCGTGTCGGCAGCGACCGAGCCCGCGCCGCCGCTCGCCGCGTAACGCCGGTATTCGGTCTGCGCGCGGACGTCGATCTTGGGCGAGAAGCGCAGCGGATCGTCGAAACGAACCGAACCCTCGCGCACCGTGAACTCGCTGTTGCGGAGCCGTAGCTTCGAGTCGGGCAGGATGCGGAGCAGGCCCCGCGCGCCGTAGCGCTGGTTCGTCCCAGAGAGCGCGAGGCCGGGCGACGTCACCTCGAGCAGCATGTCGACGAGGCCGTTCGAGAAACGCATCGGTCGCGGCGAGACCACGTTCACGTCGAACCGCAAGGCGTCGTTTTTCGGATCGTACGTCTCGACCGTGGTGCGCTTCGGACCACCCGCGAGCTGGTTCAGATCGAGGCTCAACGCGATCGGCCGCGAGTACGTGAACGACGTGAGCGACACCGTGCCTTTCACCTCGGGCAGGTTCTTCTCCGGCCGCTCCTCGTCGCCCGTCACGGGCTTCCACGTCGCGGTGAGATCCGCGTCCGCCGTCAGGTTCACGCCCTCGGCGAGGGGCATCTTCACGCCGCGCGCCGCGATCGACGCCTCGGCCGTGCCGAGCTCGAAGCCGCGGATCGGCATGCGCCCGGTCAAGCTCACCTCGCCGCCGCCGACCTTCGCCGTGCCGCGCAAGATACGCACCTCGCTGCTCGTGACCGCGACGTCGACCTCCATGTCGTCGAGCGAGACCGGCAGCCCTCGCAGCGCGAGCTCGCCGCCACGCAGGCGCGCCGAACCGCCGTACCGAAGCGCGCTCGTCGTGCCTTGCACGCGGAGGTTCGCCTCGAGCGAGCCCTTCGCGCGCGAGACCTGCGGCATGTCCGCCGAGAGCCTGCCGAGATCGAGCGGACCGACGCGCAGGCCCACGTCGAACTCCGGCGCGGTCACGACGCGCTGCACGCGCCCGCCGAGCGCGATCGGCGCCGACAAACCCGATCCGCTCTGCACGAGGAGCCGCAGATCCGGGAGCGCGAGCGTGTTGTTCTGCAGGACGATCGGGCCGGGCGCTTCCTCTAGCGCGACGCGCCGTCCCCCGCGATCGAGCTCGAGCGCCGCGAGCGTGACGACCACGTCGCTCTTCGCGAGGTCGTCGAGCGGCAACCTGCGGATCTCGAGCGACGCGTCGAGGCTGCCATGCGGCGGCGTGGCGCTGAACGCGACGCCGGGGATCAGGTTCGCGAGCGTGCCGAGATCGAGCCCGCGCGTCGTCAGCTTGCCCGTGACGACCTTGTGTTTCTGCCGCGTGACGCGCACGTTCTCGAGCGACATCTGCCCGCCCGCGACGCTCCCATCGACGCGGAAGGTGCCCGCCGACGCGTCCCTGTCGAACTCGGCCCGATCGAACGGCGCCGTGCGCGGGTTGCCGCAACGCGTCCAGCCGATCGTCCGCGCGGCCGTGCCCTCGGCGCCCATGAACACCCGGAAAAGCGACGTCGGCAAGGACGAGGGCCCGATCCGGATCGGCGAGATCTCCACGTCGGCCTGCGCTTCGAGCTGGCTCACGGTGCCCGAGAGGTTCGCCATGAGCGAGATCGAGCCGTCGAGCGGTTTGCCCATGCGGCCGAGCGCGTCGATGTGATCGATCGGGATCCGCGTGGCGATCGCCTGCCCCGTGACGCGTCCACCCGGACGAACCGTGGCGTTCGCGAGGAGCGAGCCCGTCCCCTTGCGCAGGCTCGCCGCGTGCAAGTCGAGGCGCATGCCCGCGGCGCCCGCCTCGCGATCCTCCCAGTCGAGATCGACGTCGACCTCGCCGTCCGAGTACCGCTCGCCGAAGAGCGCGACGTCCTCGAGGTGCATCTTCGTCTTCACGCGCAGCCGGCCGCCGCCGCATCGATCCTCGGGGCCGCCGACGACGAAGTGCACGCGCGCCGTCCCGCTCGCGTTGCCGTCGATCTCCGCGAAGCGCGGGTCGTCGTCCATGTGCACGATCTTGTAGAAGTCGTGGATCCAGAGGTGCGGCGCGCCTTGGGTGTCCACGTCCGCGTCGACCACGACGTTCGGTCCTGCGTCGAAGTCCACGTGCACCTCGGGCGCGCGGATCCGGCTGTCGCCCTTGCGCACGTGCACGTCGACGAGGCGCAGATCGAACGGCTCGAAGAACACGCGCGCGCTCTCCACGTCGCCGAACGAGAACGCCGCGAACTCGAAGCCCTTGATCGACGCCTCGGCCTCGACCTTGGGGCGCGTGAAGGGACCCCGCGCGACGGCGCTGATCTCGGCGAGCCCGGCGATGGGGATGTTCCGGAGCGGCGAGAGCTCCGAAAGATCGACGCGTGATCCCTTGGCGATCTCGATGTCGAGGACGCTCCGGAAGAAGAGCTTCACCGTCGCATGCACCTCGGACTTCGGCGTCTCGATCGCGAGGTCGTCGAGCACGATCCCCGTCGGCCGCACCCGGAACGTGCCGTGGAGTTTCCCCTCGGCCACGCCCAGCATGTGCCCGCGCGCCGGATCCGTCGTGGGTTTGTCGAAGACCTCGAAGTTGCGCGTCGTGAACTCCATCGGCCCGTCGAGCGAGAGCGGCGAGAGCGTCCCGCCGAACCGTTCGAAGGTGCCCCGGTCGAAGGTCCACGCCACGTGCGCCTGCGGGTGAACGCCGAGATCCCGCAAGAGACCAGGGAACTCGAGACCCTGGATCTCGACAGGCCCCGCGGTGAGCGGCGCGCCCGGCGCGAAGGGCTCGATCTTCACGTCGGCGATCTTGACCGTTCCATCGGCCCATCCGATGTTCACCTTCGACACGCGCACCACGTCCTCGGCGATCGACAGCTCGCCGTCGAGCGTCGCCGCGAAGACCTTGCCGGAGGCCCCGGGATGATCCGCCTCGATGCGCCCCGCCACGCGCGGCAGCGTGGATCTGCCGTCGTGCTCGAGCTCCACGTCGAGGCCCACCGCGCCCGTCAGCCACGGCGTCTCGGCGAAACGATGGGCCAGCGCCACCGGCATCCGCGCCCGCGCGCGCCCACGAAACGCAGGGATCCCGGGCGGCGCACCGGCAGCCGGGAGCTCCACGCGTAACGCGCCGAGCTCGAGCTCCACCGCGCGCCAATCCTCCCGCCGGATCTCGCACCCCGGGCTCGTCCCTGCGTCCGGATCGAGATCCGCCGCGCCGAGCAACGTCAACCTGCGGACGAGCACGCCGCCCGCGTCGACGCGCACGCGCGTGTCGAGCCGACAGAGCACGTCCTCGTCGACCATGTCCTCGCTCGGCCTCCCGGGCATCGGGTGCGTCCGGACGATCGTGGTTTTGCCTGCGCGGAGCGCGAGCTCGAAGGCCCCGTCGTCCTCGGCGGAGACGTCCACGTCGACCTCGCTCGTCGCGACGTGCACGCCCTCCACGAGCGCATCGATGCGCGCGTCCGTCACCGCGAGCGAAGAGAACGGCGCCCGCGATTTCTCGGCCGAAGGCTGCGAAGCCGGGAGCCTGTACGAGAGGTTTTTCAGCGCGCCGCCCTCGACGACGGCGTGGATCCGCGGCCCGAGGACCTCGACCTCGCCCACGTCGACCTGCCCGTCGAGGAGCGCGAAGACCCGCGGACGCACGCTGATCCGCTCCACCTCGAGCACGGGCGGGCCTCCATCGTCCGCGTCGACGACGACCTCTTCGAGATCGAGCGCCATCGGCCACGCCTGCACGGCGACCCTGTATCGCGCGACGATCCCGAGCTCGCGCTCCACGAGGGCGGCCGTCTCGCGCGCTGCCCACGCGCGCACCGGGCCCGTACGCACGAGCGCCCCGAGGCCGAGCGGCACCGCGCCGATGAGGGCAAACAACGCGCAAAGCGCCACGGCGAAGGCCCGCCCGACATCGCGGCGCCCTCGCCTTCGCGCGCGCTTGTTCGTCGGGGCGCTCCCTCCGGCCATGACGCGGAGCTTACCTTACCCCCGTCCCCCGCGCCGGGATCACCGTCGGCGACGGGCCCTTCAGCGCTTTACGTCGCCCCAGAATCCTGGAAACATCCAGTCGTCTTTGTCGTGACCGAGGCCCGGGTGCGCATGTACCCGGACCTCGCTGGTTCGGAGGGCCGATGCGATCGACGATCCCCGCCACGTTGGTGGCGCTTGGCTGCTTGGCAATCAACGCGTTCGGCTGCGCAGGCGGTACGGACGAAAACACCGGAGGCGCGGGGCAAGGCGGCTCCGCGGGGGCAGGTGGGCAGGTCGTGGGGGGGATGGGCGGCACGGGCGGCACGGGCGGCACGGGCGGCTCCGGCGGCTCCGGCGGCTCGGCATGTCTCCCCGCCGCGGAAGTCTGCGACGGCGTCGTCGACGAGGACTGCGCGTGTGTCGAGGGACAGACGCAATCCTGCTACTCGGGCGCGCCCGACACGCTCGGCGTCGGCCCCTGCACCGCGGGCCAGCAGACCTGTGACTTGACCGGCACCTGGGGCCCGTGCGCCGGCGAGGTCGTGCCGAAGATGCAGGAGCTCTGCAACGGCATCGACGACGACTGCAAGAACGGGGTCGACGACATGGGCATGTCGGCCTGCGGCGTCGGCGCCTGCAAGGTCGAGGTCGTCACCTGCGAGAACGGCCAGCTCAACCCGTGCGCCCCGCTCCCGCCGGCCCTCGAGCAGTGCGACGGCGTGGACAACGACTGCGATCAGCTCGTCGACGAGTCGTTCGCCGACAAGGGCAAGGCTTGCACCTCGTCCCTCCTCGGCGCCTGCGCGAAGGGCAAGTTCGCCTGTGAAAACGCCGAGAAGATCTGCGTCCCCGACGTCATGCCCGTCCCGGAGACGTGCAACGGCGCCGACGACGACTGCGACGGCACCGTCGACGATGGCATCCCCGGCACGGGCGGCGAGTGCGGCACGGGCCTGCTCGGCGTCTGCGCGAACGGCGCGATCTCGTGCAACGGCAGCAGCATCGACTGCTTCCCGATCACCCCGCAATCGCCCGAGACGTGCAACGGCCTCGACGACGACTGCGACGGCACGGTCGACGAAAACAACCCCCAGGGGGGCGGCGCCTGCGACACCGGTCAAACGCGCGGCTGCTCCGCCGGCACGCTGAAGTGCACGACCGGCGCGCTCGTCTGCGAGCCGAACTCGTCGGCGGCCCCCGAGCAGTGCAACGGCCTCGACGACAATTGCAACGGCGTGGTCGACGAGGGCAACCCCGGCAGCGGAGTCTCGTGCGGCTGCGGCGGCACGACGTCCTGCATGGGCGGCGCGCTCGTCTGCCAGGGCGGTCCGACGGTGTATCTCTTCGAGGATTTCGCCGACGCCCCCGGCTGGACCCTGGGCCCCGAGTGGGAAATCAAGGCCGCGGTTGGCGGCACCTGCGGCTCCCACAGCGATCCTACGACGGATACTTCGCCCTCGGCCGACAACAAGATCGCGGGCGTGATCGTCGGCGGCTGCTCGACGAGCTCCCAGAGCGCGACGCTCCACGGCTACTACTACCTGACGAGCCCGGCCTTCGATGCGGCGAGCGCCCCCACCGTCATTCTCCAGTTCCAGCGCTGGCTCAACAGCGACTTCGCGCCGTACATGAACAACGTCATCGAGGTGTTCAATGGCACCACCTGGATCCAGGTCTGGCAGAGCGGGACCACCTCCCTCTTCGCCTCGTCCTGGACGAAGGTGTCCTACGACCTCTCGGCCCACAAGAACGCGAACATGCAGATCCGATGGGGTTTCAACATCGCATCGGCCGGCGTCTTCTCCGAGGGCTCGTGGAACATCGACGACGTGCTCGTCTCGACCACGCTCTGCCCTTGATGCAACGCGGGGGGCTCCGGTCGGCCCCCCCGTCTCCTCCGCTCCCTACTTCACGTTGTACGTGGCCAGCACCGGCGAATGATCCGTCGCCGCCTCCACGTCATTTCCATGCCGGATGACCACCGACGCCTGATCCAGCATCCCCGCGAAGAACGCATTCGACATCTGGTGGTCCACGAGCTCCAGGGCACCCTGGTAATCGTACGTCCACCGATCGTTCGCCGCCACGAAATCGGGGGCATTCGTGTACACCCCGTCCCCCTCGCCCAGCACGGCGAGATACGGCGGCGAACCCGGCAAATCATTGAAATCGCCCAGCACCACGATCCCCCGCGACGGATCCGCGGCGACGAGCGAATCGGCGATCGCCCGCGTCCGCTGCGCCT
>JANMGF010001638.1:0-2203 GCA_031374535.1 Polyangium sp. (in: bacteria) | reverse complement strand
GAAGAAGTTCGAAGGGTCGGGGAAGTCGGCCTTCCAGCCAGCCCAGCCCATCGGGGTGGTGCGGCGGCGCGAGGCCTCGGCGAGGTAGGTCGCGTAACTCGTGAGGCGGAGGCGCACGCGGAGGCCGATCCGCGCGAGCTGCTGGGCGAAGATCTCGGCGGCTTGTTGCTCGAAGGTGTCGGCCGGGGCGAGGTAGTCGATGGGGTGCGGGTAGCCGCCGCGGCCCGTCGCCGGATCGAAGGCGTATCCCGCGCGTCGCATCTCTTCGAGGGCGGCGGCGAGATCGTGGCGACGCATCGGCGGGATGCCGTCCGCGCCCGGGATCCCTTCGGGCAAGACGCGATCGGTAGCGCGCGCTTCGCCGCGTACTTTTTCGAGCACGCTCGGATCGATCGCGAGCGCCACGGCGCGACGCACGGCGCGCAGGTCGAAGGGTGGGATCTCCGTGTTCATGAAGATCGCGTTTGTCGCGCGGGACGGCGAGAACGCGTGGTGTCCGGCCCAGGCGGGGCTTGCGCGGTAGAGGGCCGCGTCCTGGCTGCCGAGGTCACGCGCGAAGTCGAGGGCGCCGCGTTCGAACTTGTAACGTTGCGTGGTCGGGCGCTCGCTCGTGTGCCACTCGATCGCGTCGAGGTAGGGTTTGTCCGGCTGGAAGTAGGCCGGGTGGCGCGTGAGGCGGATCGGGCCGTCGGGGTCCCACGAGGCGAGCTGGAAGGGGCCGGCGCCGCACGGGGGAGGTGGGCGCGCGGCGTCGACGGTCGCGCCGGAGGACGGGCACACGGGCGCGGCGAAGGCGAGCGTGAGCAGAGGGAGGAAGGTCGGGTCGGGGCGATCGAGGGTGATCTGTACGGCGAGCTCGCCCGTGACGCGGATGCCTTCGAGGTGCGGGGTTTTGCCGGCGTGGAAGGCGGCGAATCCCAGGATGGAGGCGTAGTGGCTCGCCGCGGGGCAAGGCGTGCGCGGGTGGAGCGTGCGTTCGAGGGATCGCGCGATGTCCTCGGCGCGGAGCTTTGCGCCGTCGTGGAAGACGACGTTCTCGCGAAGGGAAAATGTGTACGTGCGGCCGTCGTCGGAGACGCGGATGTCGCGCGCGATCTCGGGGACGATGCGGCCGTCGGCGGCGAAGGTCACGAGGCGGGCGAAGATCAGGTCCGAGAGCGCGGTCGCGGCTTCGTCGTAGGCGAGCGCCGGATCGAGGGTGCGCACGTTGACGAGGGTCGCGACGTGGAGCGTGCCGCCGCGGGTGGGCGAGCGCTCGGGCGGAGAGGCGGCGAGCGGGGGCGCGACGTGGGGCGGGCGGGCGACGGCGACGAGGAGGAGCGCGGCGGCGACGAGGAGAAGATCCGCAGGCAGGCGCGCGTTCGGGCGGGAGGTTTGTCGGGACCGGTCTTCGAGCAGGTCGCGTACGCCTTCGCCGACGCGGCCGAAGCCAAGCACGGCGAGAAGGATGGCGAGCGCGGGGGCGGCGACGAGGCCGAGGCGCGTCGTGACGAAGGGCTCGGCCTCGTGGAGCATGCGGCCCCACGTCGCTTCGGGCGGCGGCACGCCGAGCGAGAGGTACCCAAGGACGGCCTCGGCGAGCATCATCTGTCCAACGCTCGTCGTGGCGAGAACGGCGATGGAGCTCGCGGCGTTCGGGAGGATGTGGCGGAGGATGATACGCACGTGGCCTGCGCCGAGGGCACGCGCGGCCGTGACGAACGCGAGCGATCGGATCTGCATCGTCTTCGCGCGGAGCACACGCGCGAATCCGCCCCAGCCCGAGAGGCCGAGCACGCAGAGCACCGTGAGCGTGTCGGAGCGACCGACGAACGCGCCGATGGCCGTGACGACGAGCAAAAACGGGAGCGCGAGCAGGACGTCGATGACCCGCATGAGCGCGACGTCGATCGCCGCGGCGCGCGTGCGTGCGGCGTATCCCGAGGCCACGCCGACGGCCGTTCCGACGAGCGTGGTGATCAGCGTGGCGAGCGTGGCGATGCCGAGCGAGAGCCTGCCGCCGTGGGCGAGGCGGGCGAGGACGTCGCGGTAGAGCGCGTCGGTGCCGAGGAGGTGATCACGCGAGGGGCCCGGGGGCGCGCCGAACGCGTCACGCGCGAGGGAAAAGTCGCTCGTGTTGGGATCGTGGGGGACGAGGACGGGGCCGAGGAGCGCGAAGACGAGCAGGCCAAGAACGAGGGCTACCCCCGTCCTTTGCGCGGGG
>JANMGF010001635.1:0-2728 GCA_031374535.1 Polyangium sp. (in: bacteria) | reverse complement strand
AGGCCACACCCGATCCCATACCGAACTCGGAAGTTAAGCTCCTTGGAGCCGATGGTACTGCTGGGGCGACCCAGTGGGAGAGTAGGACGCCGCCGGGTCTTTTTCAAAGCCTGCAAGCTGTCGCTTGCAGGCTTTTTCTTTTCCATCATTTCTATTTCAGTCATGCACGATGGTTCCGATCCCCTGTTCGCCCTGAGCGACGCGCTCGTCGAGGAAATCACCGCACATCGTCCCACTTCGGCCACGTTCTGGGGCGTGGCGGGCCACGACCACGCCTGGGACGATTTCGGGCCCGAGGGCGGCGAAGCCACGGCGGCCATGCTGGCGAGTTATCGCCGTCGGCTCGACGCGCTCCCCGCATCCGAGCGAATCGAGGACCGGATTGCCGCGCGCGTCATGCGCGATTTCATCGACGTGGAGCTCGATCGCCTCATCCAAGGCGACCACCTCGTCGACCTCAACAACATCGCCTCCCCCTTCCAGCACATCCGCATGGTGCTCGATGTCATGGACACGAGCTCGCGCGCCGGCTGGGATCACCTGATCACGCGCGTCTCGACGATCGGTCGAGCCACGTCGACCTACCGCACGGCCCTTGAGGAGGGTCTTCGACGTGGGCAGACCGTGGCCGTCCGCCAGATCGACGCGGTCATCGCGCAGGGACGCGTTCACGCAGGCGAAGGATCGTACTTCCGTACGCTCGCTCCCGCGTTGGCCGCCAGCAGCGCGTTCGATCCTGCCCTCGCCGAGGCACTCGCACGCGGGATTCCGCATGCGCAGCGATCCTACGCCGAGCTGACGGACTGGCTCGAGCAGACCTATCGTCCCGCCGCGCGCGCCGAGGATGGCGTCGGCGAGGAGCGGTACGCGCGCAAGGCGCAGAGCTTCCTCGGTCTCTCGATCGATTTGCGAGAGACCTTTGCCTGGGGTTTTTCGCAGATTCGCGAGATCGACGCGCGCATGCGCGAGACCGCCGCCCAGATCCAGCCGGGCGCCTCGGTCGACGAGGTGATCGCCTTGCTCCAAACGGATCCAGCGCGCTGCGCCCAAGGCCCGGAAGACCTCGTCCGCATCGTCGCCGAGCGTCAGGCCCGCGCCGTCGATGCGCTCTCCGGCGTGCACTTCGACATCCCCACCCCCGTGCGCCGCGTCGACGTGAAGCTCGCGCCGCCCGGCAGCACGCTCGGCGCGTACTACACGCCTCCTTCGGAGGATTTCTCCCGCCCTGGCACGATCTGGTACGTCCCCGGCGAAAGGGCCTCGATCCCGCTCTACAGCGAGATCAGCACGGCCTACCACGAGGGATTTCCAGGTCATCACCTGCAGCTCGGCGTGCAGGTCTCGCTCCGCGACCGGCTCTCTCGGCTGCATCGCGTGGTGATGAGTGATTACCAGACGGGCTACGCCGAGGGCTGGGCGCTCTACGCCGAGCGGCTCATGGACGAGCTCGGCTTCTTCGAGCGGCCGGACTACGTGCTCGGGATGCTCGTCTGCCAGATGATGCGCGCATGCCGCATCGTGCTCGACATCGGCGCGCACCTCGGCCTGCGGGCGCCCGCGGACGCGCCGATCCGGCCCGGCGAGTTGATCGATCACGCCTATGGCATCGAGATGCTCACGCGCGTCGGACGTCTCCCGCCGGAGCACGCGGCCTCCGAGATGACCCGTTACCTCGGCTGGCCCGGACAGGCGATCGCATACAAGGTCGGCGAGCGCGTGATCCTCGGCCTCCGCGACGAGCTTCGGGCCCGGCGCGGTGCCTCGTTCGACCTCAAAACATTCCACGCCGAGCTGCTCAACACGGGATCCATCGGCCTCGGCGCGTTGCGCGAGATGCTTCTTTCGTAGGCGCTTTCAGGCGGCACGTGACGCCGCCGCGCGCCTTTCGTTAAGCTTCCCGCTCATGAGCCGGTCCTTCCTCGGCCACCTGTCCCTCGTCGCGAGCCTCGTTGTCCTCGTCGCCTGTTCCCGCGACGAGGCGCCCTCCGCGCCGACGGCTTCCTCCGTGTCCGCCTCGGCGACCCCTTCGCCCCCCGCTCCCTCTGCGGCACCTGCGACCGCGGCCACGGCTGGCGGACGCGACGGCAACGATCCCCTGTTCCATCCTGAAAAGGCGATCGAGAAAGCCCCCGACGTCTTCAAGGTGAAGTTCTCCACGACGAAGGGCGACTTCGTCGTGCAGGTGACCCGCGCCTGGGCGCCGAACGGGGCCGATCGTTTTTACAACCTCGTGAAGCTCGGCTTTTACGACGGCATCCGGTTTCACCGCGCGATCGACGACTTCATGGTCCAGTTCGGCATCCACCCCGAGCCCGCGGTGAACGGCGCCTGGTATCGCGCGTATTTCCCCGACGATCCCGTGGTGAAGAGCAACAAGCGTGGCTTCGTCACCTTCGCGCATGCCGGCAAGGACACGCGCACGACGCAGATCTTCATCAGTTACGTCGACAAGCAGGCGCGGCTCGACACGCAGGGCTTCGCGCCGTTTGGCCAGATCGTCGAGGGGATGAGGGTCGTCGATTCTCTCTACAAGGGCTACGGCGAGCTCGCGCCCAAGGGCAAGGGGCCGAACGCGAGCAAGATCCAGCGCGAAGGCTACGGATTCCTCGACGAGAGTTTCCCCAAGCTCGACGCGATCGTCACGGCCCGCGTCAGCCAGGAGTGGAAGAAATGAGTTCGCAAGCCCTGCATGTGCGTCGCTGGCGGATTGCGATCCTGCTCACCGCGC
>JANMGF010001628.1:0-5873 GCA_031374535.1 Polyangium sp. (in: bacteria) | reverse complement strand
CCGCCGCGGCGCCGCGGCGGCCCGTATCGAGGCTTCGAGGAGCCCTCGCGCGTCACCACGCAGGCCTCGCCGCTCCTGCTCGGCGACGACGAGGAGCCCGAGATCGCCTGGGGTACGATCCGCCTCCAGGCGGGCATGTCCAAGGCGAAGCGGCGCGTCTCGGCGGAGCGGCTCGAGCAGGGCCTTCTCATCGGCCGGTACGAGCGTTGTGGCCTCTCGCTCGGCGAGATCGATCGAAACGTCTCCCGCGTGCATTTCCTCCTCGTGCGAATCGGCCCCGACGTGTGGGCGATCGACACGGGCAGCACCAATGGCGTGCGCAGAAACGGGAGCTCCATCGAGGCCGAGGTGCTCGCCGACGTGGATCGGCTGGAGTTCGGCTCCCGCATGCTCCTCGACTGGGCGCGGCTCGAACATCCCGAGGCTTGATGCGCGACGAGGCGGTCGTTCCCGTCGTGGATCTCGGCCCAGGCGTGCGCGCCGCGGCCGAGGCGATCGATCGGGCGTGCCGCGGCTCGGGTTTCTTTTATATCGTGGGCCACGGCGTCGACGAGGCCCTCGCCGCGCGCCTCGACGGGCTCATGCGCGCGTTTTTCGCGCTGGATCTCGATCGGAAGATGGAGATCCGCATGGAGAAGGCCGGGCGCGCCTGGCGGGGGTATTTCCCTGTCGGCGGTGAGCTCACCTCGGGCAAACCCGATATCAAAGAGGGCCTTTATTTCGGCGCCGAGCACGACGACGCCCATCCCCGCGTTCGCGCCGGCGTCCCCCTGCACGGGAAAAACCTCTTTCCGGATCTCCCCGGATTCCGCGAAACCACGCTCGCCTGGATGGCCGAGATGAGCCGCCTCGGGCAGGTCATTCTCGAGGCCATGGCCCTCGGCCTCGGCCTACCCGCGTCGTATTTCGTGGATCGAATGACCGCCGATCCCACGATCCTGTTCCGGGCCTTCCATTACCCACCCCCCGAGCGCTCCGGCGACATTGCATCGCAGGGCTGGGGCGTCGGAGAACATACCGATTATGGATTCCTCACCCTCTTGCGGCAGGACGACGCGGGCGGTTTGCAGGTGAAATCCGGCGGCCTCTGGATCGAGGCGCCGCCCATCCCTGGCTCCTTCGTCTGCAACATCGGCGACATGCTCGACCGGATGACGGGCGGCCTTTATCGATCCACCCCGCACCGCGTCCACAACCGCTCGGGCAAACACCGCCTCAGCTTGCCGTTTTTCTTCGATCCCGGCTGGGACGCGGCGATCGCGCCGATCGACATGCGGGGCGCGGCGAACGGGGGCGCCGAGGCAGAGGAGCGCTGGGATCACGCGAACGTGCATGCGTTCCACGGGACCTACGGGCAATGGCTCCTGGGAAAGGTCGCCAGGGTTTTCCCGGAGCTCGGGGAAACGATCGGCGGGGGGGCTTGACGATGGCCTTCTCCCGTTCTTTCCAGAGCTTCCCAGGCAAACGACGATTGTGTGCGCCCCGTCCGCAGCGAAGAACATCCTCTGCTCGTATTCGTGGAGATGCAAGCGGAAGGCCAGAACCGTAGATTTCCACGTCCCCTCGCGATGCCCCATCGTTCGTGCTATCCGGTAGGGCCTTCGGAAGAGCCGACCGCATGCAGGCACGACGACGCCCCTACATCGCCGAATACACGACCCAGACGCTGAAATCCCTTCTCACGGGTCCCACGCCGCCCGTCGTGCTCGTCCCGGTCGGCTCGGTCGAGCCCCACGGACCGCACCTGCCTCTCGGGACGGACACCGTCATCGGCGAGGCTGTGGCAGCGCGGGCGGCGGCATTGCTCGAGGCGCGCGGGACGGTCGCGCTGGTCGGGCCCAGCGTGCCGTATGGAGTGACGCGTTTCGCCGAGGGGTTCGCCGGAGCCGTCACGGTCGCCGAGGCAGCCCTCGTCGCATTCTTGCGCGCGGTGGCCCTGGGGTACCTCGATGCCGGTTTCCGTCATGTTTGCCTGGTGAACAATCACCTCGAGCCCGCGCACGACGCCGCGGTCCGCGCCTCGATCGAGGGTTTCGCCGCGGGAAGCGCCTCCGTCGCCTCGCCTCTCTCGCGCCGGTGGGCCCGCACGTTGTCGGCAGAATTCAAGAGTGGCGCCTGCCATGCGGGCCGTTACGAGACATCCATCCTGCTCGCCGCTGCCCCGGACACGGTCGACCGGACAACCATGTCCACGCTGCCCGCGCTTGGAATCAGCCTCTCGGAGGGGATCCGTCAAGGCAAGACGAGCTTCGTCGCCATGGGGATCACGGACGCCTATACCGGCGCGCCTGCCGAGGCGACGGCGGACGAAGGACTCGATTCGATAGAGCGCCTCGCCACGATGGTCGTGGGTGAGGTGGAAGATGGGCTCGCGGCGAAGGCCGGCCCATAAAATCGATAGGGGGGAAATGATGAAAGAGCAGGATACTGGCGGCGACGACCGCTGGAAGCGGACGCTCGTCCAGATGATGGAGGGCCAGGCTTACCGCGAGCTCGCGGCGGCGCACCTCTTCGGCCACGGGCTTTCGTTCGTCCCGGAAATGCGCTGGCTCAAGCTCTTTTCCTGGCACATCCGCGAGGAGCTCGAGCACTACGAGGCCGTCGCCCGCATGTACCGTGATTTCACGGGCAAAAGCGTCGAGCCTGTCGTCAACACCCGCCTCGCGACACGCCCCGTGCCTCTCGCCGGGAGCTTCTACGAGCTCGCCATGGCGCAATTCCTTTACGACCGCGGCGGCTTCTGGCAGCTCCGCGAGTACGAGGAGTGCTGCTACGAGCCCTACCGGCGGGTGGTCCGCAAGATCGTCGAGGAGGAGCGTGGACACCAGGCCCTCGGCGAGCGGCTCGTCGTCGAGCTGACGCAAACGAGGCAATACGACGGGGACAAACAGACGGTCTTCGAGCGATGGCTCCGGCAGGGGCTCCTGTCGTTTGGCCGGCCGGGCAGCGAGGGGGCGCGATATGCGGTCTCGCTCGGGCTCAAGAAGCGCGACCCATCGGCGGTCATGCAGGATTTCCTCGATGATATCGCCCCGGCCATGCAGGTCTGTGGCCTCGTGTTGCCGCCCCTCGCGGCGCTCGGGATCGAGGGGCCGCAAAAGACGCGCGAGCTCACGACGTCGGGCCCCGAGAGCGCGCAGCCGCGTACCGAACGCAGCGCGACGCACGGCGCGACCGAGACAGCCTGAAGCAGGCCTCGGAGGTGGCGCCGCCGCGCGCGTTGCCATTCCCGATTCGCGCGGATTCGCGCGGCCTTTCCCTCTACGCAAAAAACACCCTTCGCCCTCGGCATTGCGCGCCTCCACCGCGGACGTCGCGCCGCTCGGGCGCCCTGCAAAAGAAGCCTGTTTCCGGGCCTCGCGCGCGGCCAACCGGCTTCCTGCGCAACGCGGCCCGCGCGGCCCGCATCCTTCTTGTCGTGCTCGGACGCGTCTCGCTCTCGATCGTGTTCGTCGGAATTTCGACGTCGATCGGGTTTGCCTGCCGCCTCGCGTCGCGTCGCTCTGCATTCGTGTGTACGTCCACGCTCGTGGCCCCGAATGCAGAGGCGAATGGAGACCTGGTAACAAATATCTCCAGCGCGGCTTGCTTGTCCGAGGTCGCTTAGTAAACTTTCTCGCATAGGAGCTGCGGACGAGACGCACTCCTGCATAAACGCAGTTGCTTCCGATTGAAATGGGAGCGCCACGCGGGGCCGCATCACGCGCGCTCTTCGCGGCGAGCCAAGTAGCAATAGCTAACGACCGGACTGCTTCACTAGGGGAAAGAAACACAACATGAAGAAGCTGCTTTCGATTGCGTTCGCCGCCGCGATCCTCGTGCCCTCCAGCGCCGCCATGGCACTCGAGGAAGGGAACGCGTTCGACGTGTACGTCAACGACGACCCCGCTGGGACGATCTATCCCTACCTTTACAAGGACGCGGGCAAGGCCTGCCTTTACGTGGCCGAGTGGTACAACGAAGGATACCGGATCAGCGAGGAGTGCGACCTGCTCGAGCGGAAGACGAGAGGCTACCTGAGCTGCCTCGGCAACAGCTACGTGAACTTCCCGACCACGATCGCGAGCGACGTGTATTGCCGCGGCTTCAACGATTGGGGCCTCTCGCTCAAGATCGAGTACATGAACGTGGGCGAGCACTACGACGGGTTCGCCGGCGTCGTGAAGTTCTACGGCTATCCGTTCGTCTCGTCGATCGAAGCGTGGGCCAACTGATACCGCTCGGCGGTACCCGAAGCTCCACGACCTGACGGCGAAATACGGGCGCCGCCGCTCATCACGGCGGCGCCCGTTTCTCTGCGGTCCCATCACCCGTAACATCCTTTTTCCCGACATAGTCGTCGAGGTCCACGATGCACCTGCCCCAGAACCGTACGAAGCGCACCTTTCGATCCCGGGCCGGATGGGCCCTCGCCGGGGCGCTGCCGCTCCTCGCGCTCGGAGCCTTCTTCCTTCGGCCCGGCTCGGACGTGGCCGATTCCAATACGAGCGACGCCTCGGCGCCGGCCGAGCGCTCGAAGTACGTCAATCGCTCCCTCTTCCGCCCCGGAGATCGTGGGCCGGGCGAGGAGCAAGGGCCGCAGGTGATCCGCGGTCGCGTGTATTCGATCGATGGCACGCCCGTCGCCGAAGCCGAGGTCTCCGCCACGAGCTTCGCCCTTGCGGGCAATCTCCCGACGACGGTCGCGTCGCTCAAGACCGACGCCGAGGGCCGCTTCGAGATGAAGCTCCCCGACGGCACCTACCAGATCCTCGCCAACAAATCCGGATTCGGGCCCTCCTTCGTGCCCGCGCAGACCGGCGAGACCATGAGCCTGGTGCTCACGCAGAGCGGCCGGGTGCGGGGCCGCGTGCTCGGCGCCGACAACAAGCCTATTCAGCGCTTCGTGATCGATGTCCTCACGGCCGCGCCCGATACCCTCGCCGCGCCCACGCCGCTTTTTTCGAAGCGATTCGAGGGCACCGACGGCACCTTCGAGGTCGCAGAGCTCCCGGGCTGGCCCGTCATCGTGCGCGCGACGGCCGCCGACCATGCCCCCGCATTCTCGATGCCCCTCGCCGTCGAAAAGGCGACCGATACGCGCGACATCGAGCTCGTCCTCGGCGACGGCTGCACCGTGGAAGGCACGGTCCGCGACGCGTCGGGCAATCCGGTGCCGAATGTCTTCGTCGACGCGGAGGCGCGTTTCGCTGGCGGCATCAGCGAGGTCTCGATGGAGGCCGCGAGCCGGGCCGAGAGCGACGAGAATGGCCATTTCCGCATCGAGCACGCGCCCTCGGGCAAGGTCGTCGTCCGCGGCTATGACGGCGAACACGCGCCGAGCTCGGTCGCCCTCGATCTCCAGGGCTGCCAGCCCGGAAAACCCGTCGAGCTCGTCATGTCCGCGGGCGGGAGCATCACGGGCGTGGCGCGCAAGAGCGACGGCACCCCGCTCCCCGGCGCGCGGCTCACGCTCATGCAACGCGCCGTGGGATTCGTCAATGTGACCGCCGACGAGCAGGGTCGTTTCCGGTTCGACACGATTCCGCCCGGCAATACGCGCCTCGAGCTCATGCACGGAGACCAGCGCACCTCGACCACCGTGCGTGTCGAGGAGGGGGCCGTCGCCGAGCGCGACGTCACGCTCTACAGCGGGGGCTTGGGCGAGATTCGCGGCCGGGTGACGGCGGGCGGCAAACCTCTCGCGGGCGTCCAGGTCCTCGTGGCGACGAACCGCGGCAAGAAACACGGGCTCGATATTCGTTATCCCGTGACCGACGCCGAGGGTGTCTACCACGTCCCTTCGATCCCGGAGGGCCATTACGCCGTGAACGTGGTGACCTCCGGGAAGACCGAGGGTGTTCAGGTCGAAGAAGGCGGTGTCGCCGTCCTCG
>JANMGF010001583.1:0-5068 GCA_031374535.1 Polyangium sp. (in: bacteria) | reverse complement strand
CCCTTGTCGCCTCGGCGGCCGCCTCTTCGGGCGATTGCTCCTGCGTCGGTCCGCCCGCGAGAAACCGAGGCCCGGCCTCCGGCGCCGGCACCGCGACCCCGTAGATGAGGTCCGCGCTCACGCGGGGCACGCCTGCCCGGATCGCCGCCCGAACTGCGCGGAGGCCCCCTTCCGCGTCATGCAAGCGGCCCAAAAACCGCAGCCGCTCCGGCTCGAGCCCTTGCACGCCCACGCTGAGCCGGTTCACCCCCACGTCGACGAGCGCCCGCGCCCGGTCCTCGTCGAGCGAGCTCGGGTTGCACTCCACCGTCACCTCGACCTCGTCCGCCGCGCTTTTCGCCGAGGCCTTTCGGATGCCCGCGAGCACCCGCCCGAGCGCTCGGGGCGCCCACAAGGAAGGCGTGCCACCGCCGAAAAACACGGTCGTCAGCGTGCGCCCTTGGAGGGCGCCTTCCCGGCGCTCGAGCTCCGCGAGGATGGCGTCCGCGTAACGCTCGTGCTCGATTCCGTCCGGCTCCTTGGCGAAGGACACGAAATCGCAATAGGGGCACTTTTTCAGGCACCACGGGAAGTGGACATAGACCCCGATCGGCTGCATGGATTTCAACGTGTAGATGGTCTGACCCCTTGGGCGCTCCTCCGCCCGTGCGCAAGTTCGAAAGGTCGATGCGGTTCGATCGAGCCTGGGGCCGCGGGGCTTCGGGGCTCGGAGGCAGGCGCGAGGGCGCGAGAGGGGCTCGAAGCTCCCAGGCGCTCGACGACGGAAGAAGCGGAGCGCGGGAGCCATGGTCATCCAATTGCCGGGCGAAACACGGGGTGTTAGCGTGAACGTTCAGGACGGTGCCAAGGCATCGGCCGAACATCGTATGGGAACTGCTCAAGAGCTGATCGAGCGGATCCAGGCGTATCAGCCTGGGGCCGACGTCGAGCTCATCGCCCGCGCTTACGACTACGCCGCCCAAGCGCACAAGGGCCAGATGCGGAAGAGCGGCGACCCGTACTTTTCGCATCCGGTCTCCGTGGCCGGCATCATCACCGAGCTGAAGCTCGACGTGGCCAGCGTCGTCGTGGGTCTCTTGCACGACGTCGTCGAGGACACGCTCGCCACGCTCTCGGACATCGAGCGCGAGTTCGGCCAGGAGATCGCCTTCCTCGTCGACGGCGTGACGAAGCTGTCGAAGATCAACTTCGCCTCGAAGGAAGACCGACAAGCCGAGAACTTCCGGAAGATGCTCGTGGCCATGGCGCGCGACATCCGCGTGCTCCTGGTGAAGCTCTGCGACCGCCTCGACAACATGCGGACGCTCGAGCACATGAAGCCCGAGGCGCAGGACCGCATCGCGCGCGAGACGATGGAGATCTACGCGCCGCTCGCCAATCGCCTCGGCATCGCGCGGTTCAAGAGCGAGCTCGAGGATCTCGCCTTCAAGTACCTCGAGCCCCAGGCCCACGCCGACCTCTCGCAGAAGGTGCTCGGCTCGAAGGACGCGCGCGACAAGTACATCACCGACGTCTCGAAGATCCTCGCCGGCAAGCTGGCCGAGCAGGGCTTCGCCGCCGACGTGACCGGCCGGGCGAAACACAACTATTCGATCTGGCGCAAGATGCAGTCGCAGCAGGTCGAATTCGATCAGGTCTACGACGTCATCGCCTTCCGCGTGCTCGTCGAGTCGGTGGCCGAGTGTTACGCGACGCTCGGCGTCATCCATTCGCAGTACACGCCCGTGCCCGGCCGCTTCAAGGACTACGTCGCGCTGCCGAAGCCGAACATGTACCAGTCGCTGCACACGACGGTCATCGGCCCGGGGCGCGAGCGCATCGAGGTCCAGATCCGTACGCACGAGATGCACCGCGTCGCCGAGCAGGGCATCGCCGCGCACTGGAAATACAAGGAGCGCCACTCGGGCGGTCTCGATCCGAAGGACGCCGCGCGTTTCGGCTGGCTCCGCCAGCTGATGGAGTTCCAGCAGGATCTCAAGGATCCGCACGAGTTCCTGGAGAGCGTGAAGGTCGACCTCTTCCAGGACGAGGTCTACGTCTTCACGCCGAAGGGCGACGTGCGTGTCTTCCCGCGCAACGCGACGCCGATCGATTTCGCCTACGCGATTCACAGCGAGGTCGGCGATCACTGCTCGGGCGCGCGCATCAACGGGGCGATCGTCCCGCTCCGTTACAAGCTCCGGAACGGCGACGTCGTCGAGGTGATGACGAACCCGAGCCAGCAGCCGAACAAGGACTGGCTCGACCACGTCTCCACGGGCCGCGCACGGTCACGCATCCGCAGCCACCTGCGCGCCGACCAGCGCGAGCGTTCGCTCAAGCTCGGCCGTGAGCTCCTGGAGAAGGAGTTCCATCAGCGCGGGATCAGCATGGCCCGCCTGACGAAAAATGAAGCGGAGCTGCGCAAGCTGACCGAGAACTTCAACGTCCAGACCTTCGACGAGCTTTTGATCGGCATCGGCTACGGCAAGCACAGCCCGAAGGCCATCATCGAGTTTCTCGCGCCGCCGCAGCAGGGCAACGACAAGGAGTCGCTGCCGCCGCCCTCCCTCAAGGAGAGCCGCATCGAGTCGCTCGTCCGCAAGGTGACGGGCCGCGACAACCACGGCATCCGGCTGAACGGCATCGACGACGTGCTCGTTCGTTACACGAAGTGTTGCAACCCCCTGCCGGGGGACGAGATCGTCGGTTTCATCACGCGCGGCCGCGGCATCACGGTGCACCGGCGCAACTGTCCCAAGGCGCTCGACACCGATCCGGAGCGCCGCGTGGAGATCTCGTGGGACGCGCGGGCGAAGATCAACCGCCCGGTGCAGCTCCGCGTGATGACGGCCAACCGCCCAGGGATCCTCGCGACGGTGGGGCAGACGTTCCACGAGCAGGGCATCAACATCAGCGAAGCGACGTGCCGCGCGGGTGACGACGGTCGCGCGACGAACACGTTCACGTTCCTGTGCTCGGACCTGGCGCAGCTGAAGGGCGTGATCCGGCAGCTGCAGCGCATCCCGGGCGTGATGGCGGTCGAGAGGACTTGAGTCGTCAACGGCCCGGCTTGCGTCGCGGGCCCGGTCCCGCGCTCGTGCCTGCGAGCGCACGCGTCAGCGGACGACCGAGATCCCCCGCGGGCGCATGGCGCGCGGCGAGATCCTTGATGCGGCGAACGAAGCCGTTGATCGCGCGCTGATCGACGCCCGTCGTCCCGATCGCGCGTTCGCACCAGTACGTGCGGCATCCGAGCGGGCGCGACGCGTACACGGAGCAGCGCCCCGTTTCGTCGAGCAAGGGACAGAGGCCCTCGTCCACGGTCGTGAGGCGACGCTTGCCGCGCGCCGCGCCACCTTCGGCATCCGCGTTCCCGGAGAGCGGCGGCGGTGGCGTACGACCAAGCGCCCGCGCGCCGCCCCGCGCTGCGATCGCGCGTGACACGAGCGCAAACTCGATCGTCGTGACGTACGGCTCACGCCCCGTGACCCCGAAGCGGCAACACTCGGTGGACGCAGGGCACGTTTGCCCCACGAAGGCCTCGTCCACCTCGCGGTAGATCGTCGCGAGCTCCTCGAACATCGCCGCGAGCGCGGTCTGCTCGTCGCGTTTTTCGTCCCGTCGAGTCGAAGGGCGAGGGCGTTCGGGCGGCTTCGTGCGGGACATGGATCGATCGCCCGCAGCATACGCATCGTTCGATCACGGTCCACCCCACGCGCGCGCTTTGCGTGCGGTGCGCGAGCGCTATCCTCCACGGTAGCCATGCCCAAACCGCATGTTTTCCCGCGGCTGCGACCGATCGAGGCCATCTACGTTCCGCACCCGACGTTCGGCAAGGCGCTGCTCCTCCGCGACGGCGAGGGCATCGCGCCGAGCCCGATCGCGATCCGCGGAGACCTCGCCCCGATCGTCTCGTGCCTCGACGGCGTGAGCTCGAGGGACACCATCGCGAGGCGAGCGAGCCGCATCATCGGCCGCATGATCGACGTCGAGATCGTCGACCGGATCGTCGCCGATCTCGACGCGGCCTACATGCTCGAGACGCCACGTTTCCAGGCGCGACGTCGCGAGGTCGTGGCCGCGTTCGCAGCAGCGACCGAGAGGCCCGCGCACCACGCAGGCGGGGCCTACCACCGCGACCCCGAAGAGCTCGCCCGTTACATCGAGCAGGCCTGCCTCGGGAAGGCTCCTCGCGGCAGCGGCGCGCCGCGCGGGCGTATGGTCGGGCTCTGCGCGCCACACATGGATCTCTGGCGCGCGGCCGAGGGCTACGGGCACGCGTACGGCGCGCTCGCGGAGGCGCTTCCCCTGGAGGTCGACACGTTTTTCCTGCTCGGCACCTCGCACGCGCCGATGCGCCAGCCCTTCGCCATCTGCGACAAACGTTTCGCCACGCCGCTCGGCCCGCTCGAGCCCGACCACGACGCGCTCGCGTTCCTCGCAGCCGAGAGCCGCTTCGACGTGCGCGAGGATGAGTACGTGCACAAAGGCGAGCACTCGCTCGAGCTCCAGGTGATCTTCCTGCGCCACCTGCTCGGCGATCGACCCGCGCGGATCGTGCCCGTGCTCTGCGGCCTCGGCGACGCGCAGGCGAGGGCGCGTGATCCCCGGGAAGACGCCGCGGCCGAGTCGTTCCTCTCCGCGCTCGCCGAGCTCGTCGATCGACGCGGCGCGCGCGCGTTCCTGATCGCCGGCGCCGATCTCGCGCACATGGGCCCGCGCTTCGGGGATCCGCGCCCGCTCGACGCCGCCGAGCGTGACGCCCTCGAAACGCGCGACAACGAGTCCCTCCGCCTCGTGGTGGAGCACGACGCGAGCGGCTTCTTTTCCCAGGTTGCGGAGGATCTTGGCACGAGGCGCGTGTGTGGCCTCGGCCCGATCTACACGGCGCTCCGGGCGTTGCCGGAAGCCGCGACCGGGCGGCTCTTGCACTACATGCAGTGCGTCGATCCCGTGGAGGGCTCGATCGTCAGCCACGCGTCGCTGTCGTTTTTCTCTTGAGGGACCGCGCCCGAGCACGGCCCCTTTCGAAGGATCAGCTGCGCGAGAACTTGCGGCGCGCGATGTCGAGGCCGAGGCGCTCGGC
>JANMGF010001579.1:0-2678 GCA_031374535.1 Polyangium sp. (in: bacteria) | reverse complement strand
CGCACCCGCGCCCGCGCCCGCCGCGCCTCCCTCCGCCCTCCCTTCCGCCGCACCTCCCGCGCCCCCTTCCCGCTGCGCTGCCGTCTCCTGCGCCTCCATCGAGCGCTGCGACGATGCCACGGGCACGTGCGTCCCGAGCTGCCCTTCCGGCGAGGTCTACATCCCCGCCACCGGCCCCGACGGGTTTGTCATGGGCAAGGGTTTTACCTTGAACGGCGGCGCCCGCCGTCTCCGCAAGGGACACCAGCCCGACTCCGATCGCCCCCACCGTGTCGTCCTCACCCGCCCCTTTTGCATGGACGAGACCGAGGTGACCGTCGCCGCCATGAAGACTTGTGTCGACGACAAACGCTGCGCTCCGCCGAAGACCCTCGAGGTCTGGGCGAACTACCCTCGCCGCCCCGATCATCCGGCCAACGAGGTCTCCTGGGACAAGGCCAAAACCTTCTGCAAGGCCCACGGCAAGGATCTCCCCACCGAGGCGCAATGGGAATGGGCTGCCACCGGCGGTGACGGACGCAAATGGCCCTGGGGCAACGAGGAGCCCACCTGCGAGCACGCTGATTTCACGATTGGCGTCCTCGTCTCCCCCGGCGGCGACTCTGGCTGCCACGGCGGCGGCACCTCCCCCGTCCGTTCCCATCCCAAGGGCGCGCGGACCTGGCCCACGGGCGTGCTCCACGACCTCGCCGGCAACGTCTGGGAATGGTGCGACGACAACTACACGAAATACCCTCTCGCCTCGGGGCCCGTCACCGATCCCCACGTGCAAAAGGCCGGCGTGCTCGTACACGTCGTGCGCGGCGGCGGGTGGAATCGGTCGAACCTCGGCATCCAGACGGCATTTCGTGGCGCCGCCATTCACACCTACGAGGTCCCCGGGCTCGGCTTTCGTTGCGTCCGCAACCCTTGAAAGCCTGGGGAGGGCCCATACCGGCGCCCCTCCCCTGCCCTCTTCGACTCAGAACACCGTATCCATCTGATCCGGGATCACCTCACCCACCTCGTTCACACACGAAACCCCCGCGCCCGCCGCGTCCTTGCACCCCGTCGTCGAGCACGCGTACGGCGCTGCTTTCTGCGGGTTTGGCAGGATGAACATGGGATTGACGAGCCACCTCCCCATGTAGTTCGCGTAGGCGTTGCACATGATCTCGTTCTTGTTCCGGTTGATCGCGAGCTTCAGCGTCGTCGCGTCGTTCAGGAACGAGATATCCGTATCCGAATCCCCCGCGCCGAACACCGGCCGCATCTTCGGATCCGCGTTCGTCTTCTCCGCGTCGGCGCCACTCACGTTGTAGATCACCTTGTTGATCCAGCAACGTTTGCCCTCGATGTACGTGATCATCGTGTTGCCGACGGGCGTATTCCCGCCGATCCCCGACCCGTCCGCGACCGACCCGCAGCCCTGGAAGTCGTACGTGAGTTTCCCCATTCCGTCGACCACGTTGCGAATCGCGATCACGTGATCCGCGCCCACGTTCACCTTCTCCCCGAACGCCTCCACGTTCGGCTGCGGCGACGCCGACACCACCCACACGTCGAGGCCGTTCTTCTGCATCACGTCGATCAGATCCGCGATCTGCGCGTAGATCCGCACGTATGCATTGACCGACGTCGTCCCGATCGTCTGCTTCGTGCCCTCCGCCGCGGCGAGGCCCTCCTCGATCGCCGCCGTCGCGAATCCCTTCATCTCGGCGTGCGTGTATCCCGCCTGGATCTGCGCCGCCCACGCGTACGCCGGCTCCATCATGCGATAGTTCCAGCCCTCGAACGCCGTCTTCCCGTCGGTCGCATTGCCGGTCGTATACACCGCCAGGATCTCGTCCGCGCACGCCGCGTTCGTGCTCGTCGGCAGCGGCATTCCCGCGTCGGCCAGGCTGCCACACGCCTTGTTCAGCGCATTGTGCGCCTCGTTCGTCAAATGCCGGCTCGTCGAACGCCAGTCCTTGTTCGGCGGCTGCATCACCTTGTCGTTCTTCACGAGCCAGAAGAAAACAAGATCACCCACGTCATTCTTGATGACCGTGTTGTCCCAGTCGAAAATCGCGACCGGCTTCTGCGTGGGATCGTAGGCCGGGCTGTTCATCCCGACCTCGTCGATCATCTTGTCGAGCGCCTCGCGATTCTGCCCGTGCCACATGAGATTGGGATCCAGGTCCGGCGCGGCCATGTTGCCACCCGCGCCCCCGGCGCCGCCCATTCCACCCGCGCCGCCCATCCCGCCCATTCCACCCGTGCCGCCCATTCCGCCCGTACCGCCCATTCCGCCGGTCCCACCGGTCCCGCCGGTGCCGCCTGCCGCGCCCGTTCCCCCGGTGCCCCCCGAACCGCCTTCTCCCGCGTCCGAGCATGCCCCGGCGAGCGTCGCGAGCCCCACAACGAGTGCGACCGGAAGTGCAACCGGAAGAAAAGACCGAATCTTGATCATGGCAAGGAACCCCTTTCAGCGACCACCCTACCACGGAAAGCCCAAATCCCGTGAACACCATTTTCGAGACATCATGGTAACTCGGTGAGCCATTCACCATATCCACGGGGTGCGGATCCTTCTGGACGACGCACAACCCCAATCGTTCCGCCGACTTGACCCCCTGGGCGGAGTGACGAGAGGGGGCCCCCGTGGTAGGTATGTTCTGCGACAAACGTTACCCTCCACAAAGGCCCCCCGACGATGG
>JANMGF010000450.1:0-13920 GCA_031374535.1 Polyangium sp. (in: bacteria) | reverse complement strand
GCCCCTCGGCCGCGTCGACGAGCAGGAGCGCGCCGTCCGCCATCATGAGCGTGCGCTCGACCTCGCCCCCGAAGTCGGAGTGTCCCGGGGTGTCGACGATGTTGATCTTGACGCCCTTCCAGTGGACGCTCGTGTTCTTCGCGAGGATCGTGATCCCTCGCTCGCGCTCGAGGTCGTTCGAGTCCATCACGCGGTCGGCAACCACCTCGTTGTCGCGGAAAGCGCCCGCCTGGCGGAGCATGTGATCGACGAGAGTGGTCTTACCGTGGTCGACGTGAGCCACGATGGCGATGTTGCGGAGATCCTTGCGGGCCATTTTCGGGGCCGCTCCTAGCACGCGCTCCGCGACAAGGCGAGCGAACCCGTCCAGAAGCGCGTGTGTGAGATCCTGGTAGTACCCATGCTTTTCCGGCATGGTGGGCGCCTAAAAAAATGTTGGATCCTGCCATCTTCCGGCAGCTCGCCGAGGAGCTCATCCCGTTCAACAAGTGGCTCGGCGTGAAGGTCGAGCACCTCGCCCGCGGCCACGTCACGCTCTCGATCCCCTGGCGCGAAGAGCTCATCGGGGACCCCGTCCGGCAAGCGCTGCACGGGGGCGTGATCAGCACGCTCGCCGACACGGCAGGCGGGTTCTGCGTGTGGACCGAGCTCGAAAACCCGGCCGTGGGCAGGGTCTCCACCGTGGATCTACGCGTCGATTATCTCCGACCCGGGCGCCGCGAGACGCTCGTCGGTGACGCCACGACGGTGCGCGTCGGCGCAAGGCTCGGGTGGGCCGACATCCGGCTCTACCATCCGAGCGCGGCGTCCGAGCTCATCGCCACGGCCCGCGGCGTGTACGCCCTCAAGATCCCGAAGCAGCCCCGCGACGTTTGACGAGCAGGCGTCCTCTTGGCCCTGGGCGGGCGAGCAAGGGTATCCTTCTCGCCATGCGACCTTTGACCCTGGCGCTCCTCGCCTGCCTCTCGGGCGCCGCGTGCGCGACGGCCGCGGGGCAAGCCTGGGTGCAAGGCGAAGGCGAGCCCACGCGTAGCCCCGAGCATCGCGGCTGGAACGACACGCGTGGGCCACGCGCCGCGTTCGCCACGCCCGAGAGCGCTCCCGAACGAACGTCCCTCGCGCCGCAAAAGCCGAGCGCGGCCGCCCCCACGCCCGCTCCCACGCCCACCGAGGACGAGGTCGTGTCCATCACGGCGCAGGGCTCGAACACGGGGCCCGCGGCGGCCTTCCGCAACGGCGAGCGCTTCCGCAACACGTACTACGACTTTCCGAAAGAAGACGCGGGGCCGAAGAACGCGACGATCTACGACGCGACTTGCAAGCTCATCACCAGCGTCACGCAGGACTTCCACGACCGCGTCTGCGTGCAAGGCAGCGGCCGCCTCTCGACCGGTGAGACCGTGAGTTACGCCCGGCGCGACTGCGAGTGCGCCGCGCTCTGCCCGCGCACGAACCAGAAGATCTGCTTCGAACGGCTCGACCCCGCCCGCTTCCCCACGGGACGCGGCGCCCTCGGCAAGCCGATCACGCCGCTGCGCTCGGTGGCCGTGGACTCGTCGGTGATCCCGCTCGGGACCGTGCTCTTCATCCCCGAGTTCAAGGGCGTGAGCCTGCCCGAGGGCGGCCGCCATGACGGCTGCTTCGTCGCGGAAGATCGCGGCATGAAGGTCGTTGGACGTCAAATCGATGTCTTCACGGGCGACCCCACGGCGACGATACGCCTGAACGCGCTCGTGCCCTCGAACCGGGGCGTGCGGGTCTACGCCGACGACACGCGCTGCCGCTCGCTGGCCACCCGCGCGCCCTGACCCGAAGGCGCGGCCGCTGCGAGCACGACACCGCGGAGCTCCTGGAAATCCGCGCGATCGTGGTGCGTGGAAAGGCCGGTTGCGTCGCCGCGCGGCCCCTGGCACGCTTGCGCCGAGTCGCCGCCCATGGCCGCTTCGCCCCCTGCCCCAACGACCGGAATGTCTCTCGTTCTCCCTCCGGGACTCGTGCCGACGGCAGAAGGAAGCTTGGCGCAGACGCCGCTCTTGCACCTCTACGTGTACCTGCTCGACAAGAGCCTCTCGGGGACGCTGGTCCTCACGACCCAGGCGGGCGCGCGCGCCGCGGCTTCGTTCGACGAAGGAGCGCCGACCCGCGTGATGGACGTCGCGGGCATCCGCGTCTCGGAACGAACCCCGCTCGAGCGCGTCATGGTCAAGCTCTGCGAGCTCGAGCCGGAGACGCGATACGCGTTTTACGGGGGCCAGGATCTCCTCGCCGACAGGAACATCGAGGTCCCGCGCATCGAGCCGCTCGCGATCGTCATGGCCTGCGCGCGCGCGTGCGTCGGAAGCCCGCAGGCCGAGGCGACGTTGCGCAGGATCGCGGAGGTGGCGATGGGTCTCGCGCCCGCGGCGATGCCCGAGCGATTCCGGCTTTCCCCCGAGGAGGGCGCGCTCGTCCAGCGTCTCCGCAAGCAACGGACGACGCTCGCGGACCTCGCGAAGACGAGCGGCGTGCCCCCACGTATCGTGCGTGGCGTCATCTACGGGCTGACGATCACGCGCCACCTCGATTTTGGCGGCTCCACACGGCCACCCGTGGGAATCGAGCGTGCGGCTGCCCGCGCGACGATGGCCACGGACCCCTCCGCGTGGCGCCCGTCGTCGGGCACGACGGGCATCCAGAACGTGGATCAGACGGGCACGCGGCGGCTCCCGGACGACAAACGTTGGTCCGAAACGACGAGCTCGCCCGTGGTCCCGCCCGCGCGCAGCAGCAGCGACACGCAAGGCGCGCCCCCGAACCACGAGAAACGCCGCGCCGAGATCGAGGCCAAGCTCGCCTCCGCCCCGAACGAAGACTTCTTTCAGATGCTGGGGATCGGGCGCGACGCCGGGTCGAGCGACGTCCGGAACGCGTATTTCGGTCTGGCGAAGGTCTTCCACCCCGACAAACTCCCGAAGGATCTGCACGATCTGAAGCCCCGCCTGGCGCGGCTCTTCGGCTCCATCAACGCGGCCTACGAGGCGCTGAAGGACGACGCCGGGCGCGCGCACTACCTCGCCTCGCTCGGCACCGCGCCGAAGGACGAGGCGGCGACGGTCGCGCGCGTGGTGGACGCGGCCTTCGAGTTCGAGAAGGCCGAGGTCTTCCTGCGCAAGAACGACGTCGCCGCCGCCGAGGCTTGCGCGAAACGCGCCGTGGCCGCCGATCCCGAGCAGCCCGCTTATGCGGCGCTCCTCGCCTGGGTCGAGTCGCTCAAGCGGCCGCTCCCGCCCCTGCTCGAGGACGGCAAGACGAACAGCGTCTACGACGACCTCCTCGCGCAGCTCGACGCCGTGCTGCGGAAGGAGCCGGACTACGAGAAGGCGGTGTATTACCGCGCCGTCCTGCTCAAGCGCTCGGGGCGCGTTCACCTGGCCTACAAGGATTTCAAGAGATCTTCTCAGCTCAATCCGAAAAACATTGAGTCCACGCGCGAGGTGCGTCTTTACGAAATGCGCCACCCGCCCGACGACGACGGGACAGGCGGCGGCGGCGCCACCGCGGGCGGCGCCACCGGCGGCGGCGCCACCGGGGGCGGGCTTTTCGGCAAGTTCTTCAAGAAACGTTGAGCGTCCCCCCCAGGGAACGGACCACGCCTAGCCGCCGGGGCACGTGACGAGAATCGAGCCGTCGGCCACGTTCTCGCAGGAAATCGACACGCACGGGTCGTCCAGGCACGCGCAGCTCGGCGTGGCGCCACACGCGGCGGGGAGCGATAGGCACTGGTAGAAATCGGGGAACCCGCCGACGTCCGAGGTGGTTTTCTGGCAATATTGCGTGGCGTCGTCGCAGAAGCCGTGGCCACAAGCGAACATCGCCGGAGACGGAGGCGCGCAATTTCCGAGGTTCGAGATATCCGAACCCGCGCCCGCCGCGTCGCAGGCATTCCCATACACCTTGCCATCACAGGCGCACGTGGGCGAATAGATGTCCGGGCACGCCTCCGGCCGAGGCAGGCAGGTGCCGACGGCGTCGGTATCACCGCATCGATCATTCGGGTAGTCGCACCACTCGTCGGGTCCACAGGTGAAACCCGCAAATCCTCCACACGCCACGCCGCCGCCCATACCCCCGACGCCCGTCGAGGACGACCCGCCCTGACCGCCGCAGGAATCAGCGCCGCAGCCACCGCCGCCGCCCGATCCACCACCCATGCCGCCCGATCCGCCAGCGCCTCCGCCAGACCCGCCCGAGCCGTTCCCTGATTCGACAACCGTCACGCTGCAACCGCCGAGCAGGGAAACCACCAGGGAAGAAACAACCAACCAACCATGAAAAGCCAATCGCATCACAGCCTCCAGACACGCCTTCAGCAAGCGTAATGCCAGAGCGTATCACCGTTTTTATGCCCCCGCCTCGCGGCCACACGTGACGACGAAGAAGGGCCGCGATGTCACGGCTTTGGCGCACCCTGCGCCAGCAAAAGATCAGCGCGCCGCGGCCACGGACGCCCCGAGCGCTCGGAGCGCCCGGCACACCGTCTCGTCGCGGCACGGGCCAACCCGGCCGCCATGCAGCATCCACGGGACGTCACGCAGGAGCTTCGCATCACGCACGTCGGGGCCACGCCAGGGCTCGAGCGCCCGCGAAAGACGCGCCTCCCGCTCCGACGCAGCCGGGAGCGAAAGCGTGATCTGCGGCGAGATTCCCACTTTTTGGACCGGAGCCCCGTCCGGCAAAGAAAAAAGCAATGTCGTCAGGCGAAGGACGCCCGCGCGCGCCTCGTCGTCGATGTATTCCTGCGCGCAGCCTTTGCCATAGGTCCGGTCTCCGATGACCACGCCGCGCCGATAACTCGCGATCGCACCAGCGATCATCTCCGCGGCGCTCGCCGAATCGCCGTCCACGAGCACCGCGAGCGGGCCCGAATACGACTCCTCGGGCGGGACCTCCGGCGCACGCTCGACCTCGACACCCCCATCCCGCCGACGCATCGGGAAAAGCGCCGCACCCGGGAGGAAATGGCCGAGAGCCGCGATGGCGCCGTCCGTCGAGCCGCCAGGGTTCGCCCGCAGGTCGAGGAGCACGCCACGGACGTCGTGCGCGTCGCGGACCCGCGCGAGGGCCGTCCCGACCCGATCGCCGAGGTTGTCGGGGACATCGGGGATCGTGACGATCGCGACGCGGCCGTCCGCATAACGAATGACGTCGAAAGGAAGCTCGGGCGCCTCCGCAGGAAGGCCGCTCCCCTCGCGCGCCAGCGACGCCGAGGACGACCTGACGACGAGCTCCGTCGGAAAGGGCACGTGGGGCCGCAGGACCGTCACCAACGCCGGAGGCCCATGCGGAGCGTCCACGACGAGCGCGCTCTGCTCGGCCTGCTCCACGCTCATGCCCGCGAGCGGCACGCCTCGCACCGAGAGCACGACGTCGCCGTCGAGGAGCGGCGGCAGCGCGCCACGGTCGATCCGAACCCCGAGCGCCGTTCGGGTCATGTCCGACCAGAGGCGCAGCGGCGGGTTGGTCTCGAGGTCGAGGTCGTAGATGGAGATCTCCTCGTCGAGCGGCGCCCACGCGCCATGCGCGTCGAGCTGGGGCACGTACGCACGCACGGCCGCCGCGAGGACGACGCGCCCCCACGCCTCGGTGGTGAAGTCAGGAAAGAGCCTCTGGCTCGCCGCGGCGACGTAAGGGTCGAGGGCCTCGCCATAGGCCGCCCGCGCGCCGCCGATCTCACGCCCGAGCTCACGCGCGAGCTCGCGGCCGCTGCGCGTGATCGGGCCGTCCTCGAAGGGAGCCGCCGTCACCGTGCGCCACACCTCCGCAGGCGTGCGTGGCGGGACGCGACCTTCCGGGCGGCTCTCGCGAACCCCCTCGTCGAAGGCGGTGCGGAGCGTCTTCATCCACGTGGAGAGCGAGGCGCCCACGGCGTCCGCGGCCGCGCAGGGACCGGCGCTCGGCGGGCCTTCCATCTCGCGCAGGAGCCGGTCGCCCTCGCGGCGCAGGAGCGGCGCCACGGGCGCGTCGGGCGCGATGGACCAGAGGCCGTGGGGGTCGAGCCAGTCGACCACCCCATCGGCAAACTTTGCGGCATCGACGTCGGCGACGGGCGCGGCGAGGTTGTTCCGCACCTGGGCGACGATGGTGCGCGCGGCGTCGCAGGAGAGGGACGCGGGCGCGCCGGTGGGCAAGACGAGGCCGCCGCCGGAAGGCGCGCCGCACTCCGCGCCGAGGGCGTCTTCGTCCCCGATGTCGAGCGTGCGCAAAGACCAGAGCGCGATGCCGCGGTTTGCAGGCTTCGGAGGCTCGGCCGGCCGCTCGGCGACGAGCGCGAGGATCGCGACGCCGGCTGCGATGTACGAGCCTCTGGTTACGAGACGCCTGCCCACGTGTCCTCAAGGGATACCACGCCCGGGGCGCGGGAGTGAAAAGCGCGTAGGGTCGTCATGTCGCCTCCGTTCCCTGCGCGTCGACGCAAGGCTCGAGCCCCTCACGGATTCACGCAACCGTTTCGCGCCCCCGGGCCCCCCCGTGACGTTTGCGCGAAACGAAAAAGGCTTCCTTCAGGAAACGCGGGTGTTTGCGCTCGGCATCGGCCCTGCATTGGCGTCGTGCGCGCCTTCCCCCTCCCACCGTCGCGAAGGCGGCGGGAACCCCCCGGGGCGCGAGGAGTCCACCATGGCCGTGAGCCGAAGCCACGCTCCCTTCGCGAGCGTCTTGCGCGTGCGTGATCTCGACAAGCGCGAGCCCTTGACGCCCGAGCTGGAGCGCGATCTCGCCGAGCGCTTCCGGAACGGCGACCGAGGCGCCGGGACCCGCATCGTGGAGGCCTGCCTGCCCTTCGTCATGACCATCGCCCTCGAGTACCGGCGCTGGGGCATCCCGGTCGAGGACCTCGTCCAGGAAGGCAACATCGGGCTCTTGAAGGCGGCCGAGCGCTTCGACCCGACGCGCGGCTGCCGGCTGGTGACGTACGCGGCGTACTGGATCCGCGCCGAGATCCGCGAGCATGTGGCGCGTGGCTACCGGATCGTGCGGCTCGGCTCCTCGAAGAGCGAACGACGCGTCCTGCGCCTCTACCGCCGCACACACGAGCGAGACCCGGACGTGCTCGCCGAGCAGAGCGGCCTTTCTCGCGAACGTGTCGACGCGCTCTTGCCCCTGCTCATGGCGCGCGACGTGAGCCTCGACAAGAAAAACCCCGAGGGAGACGCGCCGCTCGACCGGCTCGCCTCGCCGCTGCCGTCGCCGGAAGAGGAAGCTTGCGAGCACGAGGAGAGCCAGCAAGTCGCCTCGGCGCTCCGTCAGATCGTGACCGAGTTGTCCCCGCGCGAGCAGAAGATCGCCAAGGCCCGCTGGCTGAGCGAGGACCCCGCGACGCTCGAGGAGCTCGGCGCGGATTTCGGCGTGAGCAAGGAGCGGGTGCGGCAGATCGAGGAGCGAGCGAAGAAACGCGTGCGTGCGCGGCTGACGGAGCTCCTGCACTAGAAGCTCGCGAGAGACCGTGGGAGCTCCAAGGAAAACGAGCTCCCGCGGCCCTGCTCAGATCTCGATGACCATGCCTTCTTTGGCGGCGATCGTGTTCGGGAAGAGCTCCCGCGCGCGGGCCTCCTTCTCGCGAACCATCGCGTCCGTCTGGCTGGGATCGTGGTGGTGCAGGACGAGCTGCTTCACGCCCGCGGCATTCGCGAGCTCGCAGCCGGCGACGAACGTCGCGTGGCCCCAGCCGGTCTTCGGACCACCGCCGACCTCACCCGCGTACTCCTCGGGCGTGTACATCGCGTCGAAGATCAAGACGTCGGCGCCCTGCGCGAGCTTGCGGAGCTTCGGGTCGACGATGGCGTAGTGCTCGGAGTCGGTGACGTACACGAGGACCTTGCCCTCGTGCTCGATGCGATACGCGTACACGCCGTTCGGGTGGTTGCCGCGCGCGTTCGAGACACGCACGTCCTGCTTCTTGCCGAGCGTCACGACCTCGCCCTCGTAGAGGTCGCGGAAGGTCATGTTCGCGCCCATCTCCGAGAGGTGCACGGGGAAGCTCGGGTAGTCCATCTGCCCCGCGAGCGTCTCCTCGAGCGTGCGCGAGACGTTGAGGCCGCCGAAAAGGTGGATCGTGTTCTTGCGGACGAAGGCAGGCGTGAAGAACGGGAAGCCCTGGATGTGATCCCAGTGGACGTGGCTGAAGAACATCCACGCCTCGATCGGCATCTCCTTGAGAAGGCTCTGCCCGAGGAGGCGCAGACCCGTGCCGCCGTCCAGGATGATCAACACCTCGCCGGCCCGCACCTCGAAGCAGCTCGTGTTGCCGCCGAACTCGACCGTGTCGGGTCCGGGCGTGGGGATGCTTCCGCGGACACCCCACATCTTGAGTCGCATCCTGATCGCCCTTCCGGCCCCCGCCCTTGGTCCGATTCCCCGTGATAAATGCCTACCGGGCGCAACGTCAAGCGAGAGGTGGCCCTTACGTGACTTTCTGGCGAGCGGCCTCGGTTCGGCTATCGTCGGCGCGATGCCGGAGCGCGCAGATGCCATCGTGGTCCTCGGATGCCGCGTCCTGCCATCGGGTCGGCTGACGACCGCCGCAGCACGCCGCGCAGCAAAGGCCGCGGAGGCGTATCTCGCGGGTATCGCGCCCCACATCGTGACGAGCGGCGGGCGTCGCTGGGGCGCGCAGATCGAAGCGGAAGCCTTGCGCCGAGAGCTGGTCCGTGCAGGGGTTCCTGAGCACGCCGTGACGCGTGAGCTCTGGTCGCTCACGACCCATGAAAATGCGGCATTTTCGGCGGAGATCCTGCGCAGAAGCCGCGCGCGGCGGGTCCTCGTCGTGACGTGCGCCTGGCACGTGGAGCGCGCGATCCGCGATTTTCGCGCCGTCGGCGTCGACGCGTGGCCCCTTCCCTCCGAGGGCGTACGCGCCGGGGCGCTCAGGCGCGTTTACCGCCGCGGACACGAGCTCGTCTGCACGTGGCTCGACCAGCGTGCTCTGCGGCGCGCGCACGTGCTCGTCCGTGCGTTGCCCACGATCATCGTCGCCGCGGCGCTCGTGGCGTGTGGCCGAGGAGCGCCTTCGACGTCGAGCACGGACGCTGGATCCGACGCGGGCAACGACGCGTCCGTGGTGGTGGTGGACGAGGCGCGCGAGAGGCAGGAGGCGATCCTCGCCGCCGAACATCGCCGCTCGGCTGCCGAGATCACGAGCTCGGATCAGCAGAGTCGGGTCGTCGCCGTTCGACGTGCAGCCGCGCGTGCCCTCGCCAGGATCGGCGGCCCCGACGCGCGCCCCGGGCTCTTGCGCGCGCTCGCCGACGAGGATCCGGAGGTCGTCGCGTGGGCGGCTTACGGCCTCGGTTCGTCGTGTGAATCGGGTGATCGGGCGGCCGTCGCGGCGCTCGTGGCGCGATCGCTCTCGATCGGTGACGGAAAAGAAGGCACGGTCGCGAAGGGGGATACGGCCGAAGACGTGAAGCTCGACCCACGCGTGGCGATCGCGCGGGCCGTGGGCCGATGCGGGGCGGAGCAGAGCGAGCCGACGCTGGTCGCTTGGCTCTCGGGCACGGAAGCGCAAGCCTCGGCGGCCGCCTTCGCGCTGGGGGATCTCGGCACGGTGAAGGAACGTCTGCGCGAGGAGACGCTCGCCGCGCTCTTGAACCTCGCGGCCGGCAGCGCGTCGTCGCCGCCCGCGCCCGAGGGTTTGTTCCCCATCGGCAGGCTCAAAAGTGTGCCGAGCACGGTGACCCCACGCCTGCGGGAGGTCGCCGGCGCGCGCCTCGCAGAGCCCGGCCCCTATCGGCTCCTCGCGGTACGCGCGCTCGGACTCGCAGGCCCGGAGGCCGCGCCCGATCTCGGCCGCGTGCTCGCATCACCGACCTCGTTCACCGCATCCGAACGCGCCGAGGCCGCGCGCGCGCTTCGCCAGCTCGGCGCCCCGGGGCAACGCACACTCGAAGCCACGTTGCCGGCGCTCGTGCCCCCGGGCGGCGCCGTCGCGCTCACGGCCCTCGGCGAGGACATCGGCGTCCTGCTCACCACGCTCGACGCGCTCGAACCGCCTGGCCGGATGAAAAAAACGCTGCGAGAGCTGGCGACGCTCGAGCCCCCGCCCTCCGCGCCGATCTCTTTGCTCCGGCGTTTGTCCTGGATACGGTGCAAAGCGGCGACGGTGCTCGCGGGATCGGACGTGCGGGATCCGCTGCTCGTGCGTTGTGATCTCACGGCGGCGCTCGCGGCGGGAACGGACGCGGACGCGGGGGCGAAGGCGCCGGGGCAGCCGGGATCGATCGGCGCGCGGGCGATGGTGAAGGTGCTGGATCGAGCGCCGATCGAGGGGCCGCGGCGCGTGGTGTTCCTGGCGCACGCGAAGGGCGGCGATCTTCGCGCGCGCGAAGCGGCGATCGAGCTTCTCCCGACGCACGCCGAGCTCGCCGAGGAGGCAGGGCCGATCCTCGAAGAAGCGCTTCTAGCGAAGGAGCCGGGCCTCGTCGCGACGGCAGCGCAGGTGATCGCACGCAAGCCGAACCTCGCGGCCGAGCCGTTGGCACGCAAGAAGCGCGGCAAAAAGAAGAAGGACGAGGCGCAAGCCGTGGAGGAGGCCGGCGCGCGCGAGCCCTCCCCCGCGATCGTGAAGGCCATCGCCGCGGCGCTCGCTCGCGCCGACGTGGAGAACGATCCGGAGCACGTGAGCGCCATGATCGAGGCCGCGGGCGCCCTCGGCTTGAAAGAGACGCTCCCGCGGCTCGAGGAGCTCTGCCGATCGTCATGGCCGGAGCTACGCAAAGGCGCATCGAAGGCGATCGGGCTCGTCTCGGGAAAAACACCGGCATGCGTGGCGCCTCCGGCCGGCGGACCGAAGCCACCCGAGCTCGACGCGCGCGCCTCGGGCAAGGTGACGCTGACCCTGGAGACGGACGTCGGCGAAGCCTCGCTCGTGCTCGACGCCGACCTCGCGCCGGTCGCCGTCACGCGGATCGTGGATCTCGCGCGCGCGGGTTACTACGACGGCATGGTCGTGCACCGCGTGGTGCCGGGCTTCGTGACGCAGCTCGGCGCGCCCTTCGGCGATGGCTACGGCGGGCCCCCGGGCAAGGCGCCGCTGCGCTGCGAGACCTCGCCTGTCGCCTTCGACCCCCTCACGATCGGCGTGGCGCTCTCGGGCCGCGACACCGGGTCGAGTCAGTTCTTCGTGATGCATGGAAGGCACCCGCACCTCGACGGCCAGTACGCGTGGATCGGCCGAGCGACGGGGCCGTGGACCTCGTTCGTCGACGGAGACCTCGTGCGTAAGGTCTCCGTGAAGCCCTGAAGCCGCGACGCCTCAGGACGTCGGGTGGTTCTTCTTTTTCTTGCCGTTCTTGCGGCGCAGGTCCTCGCCGCCCTCGCCGTGCCCCACCTGGAAGATGTGGAACCGGCCGCTCCGCGCGAGCACGTCGACCGGCTTGGGCCGCTCGCGCGCGAGATCCATGAACCGCTGCTGTGAGCGCACGACCGCGGCGCCCGTCGGCGTCGCGACCCGCGTGTAGCTCCCGTCCGCGTTGAGCGCCCAGGTCTTCGCCGTGTCGATGGCGAGCGTCGTGAGCATGTCCTCGACCCGCGCGCGCGTGGCCGGATCGAGCAGCGGAACGAGCACCTCGACGCGGCGGTGGAAGTTTCGCGGCATCCAGTCCGCGCTCGAGAAGTAGTACTCCTCGTTCCCGCCGTTGGCGAAACGGAAGAGGCGCTTGTGCTCGAGGAACCGGTCGATGAGCGCCCGCACCTGGATCCGATCCGAGAGCCCCGGGATGCCAGGCCGCAAGCAGCAGATCCCGCGGACGAAGAGCCGGATGTCGACGCCCTGCTGGCTCGCCGTGTAAAGCGCGTCGATCACGTCGACGTCCACGAGCGCGTTCATCTGCGCCACGATCTCGGCCTTCTTGCCGGCGCGCGCGTTCTCCGCCTCGCGCGCGATGAGCCCGAGGATCGCCTCGTGCAGACCGAGCGGCGCCACGACGAGCCGGTTCCACCGCGGCGGCGCGCTGTACCCCGTGAGCAGGTTGAAGAGCGACGTCACGTCCTCGCCGATCTCGCGGTTCGCCGTGAAGATCCCGACGTCCGTGTAGAGGCGCGCCGTGTGCGGGTTGTAGTTGCCCGTCGAGAGGTGAACGTACCTGCGCAGTTTGTCCTTCTCGCGCCGCACGACGAGCATCGCCTTCACGTGCGTCTTCAGGCCGAGGAGGCCGTAGATCACCTGCGCTCCGCTCTGCTCGAGCGTACGCGCCCACTGGATGTTCGAGGCCTCGTCGAAGCGCGCCTTGAGCTCGACGATCGCCGTCACCTGCTTGCCGTTCTCCGCGGCGCGCGCGAGCGCCTTGACGATCGGCGAGTCGCCGCCGGTGCGGTAGAGCGTCTGCTTGATCGCGAGCACGTTGGGATCGTCGGCCGCGCGCGAGATGAACTCGACCACCGGATCAAACGAGTCGTACGGGTGGTGCAGGAAGATGTCCCGCTCGCGGATCACGGCGAAGGGATCCTCCGCGTCGCGCAGCGCGACCGGCACCTGGGGCGTGAAGCGCTCGTCGCGTAGATCCCGCCGATCGTCCTCGCCCACCACGGAGACGAGATCGGCGATGCTGAGCGGCCCCGAGACGCGGTAAACGTCGAGGTTCGGATCGATGCCGAGCGCGCGACAGAGCCGCTGCACGCTCGCCCCCACGCCGCCCCCGACCCCGATCTCCACGCGCACCGAGTTGCCACGATCGCGGCGACGAAGCTCCGCCTGGATCGTCTCGAGCAGGTCCTCGCCCTCCTCCTCGTCGATCTCGAGATCCCAGTTGCGCGTCACGCGAAACGGGTACGTCCCGCGCAGCCGCGCGACCGGGAAAAACTCCTTCACGTGCCGCGCGATCACGTCCTCGAGCAGGACGAAGGCCCGCGTGCAGCTGTCCACCTTCACGCGCATCAGGCGGCTCAACATCGGCGGCACCTGGATCACGCCGAAGCCGGGCTCCTCGCCCTCGTGCTCGCGGCTGAACATGATGCCGAGGTTGATGCTCTTGTTGCGGAGGTGCGGAAACGGGTGCCCCGGATCGATCGCCAGCGGCGTCAGGATCGGGAAGATGTCCGTGCGAAATCGCTCGTCGAGCACCGCCAGCTCGGCCGCGTCGAGCTCCTCGGGCCGCACGATCCGCACGCCGACCCGGTGCAGCGCCGGCAGGATCTCCGTGTTCCAGAGCCGGTACGCGTTGTCGAAGAGCGCGTGCGCCCGCCCGCTGATCGCGAGCAGCTGCTCCTGCGGCTTCATCCCGTCCGGCGGGACCTCGGTGATCGTGCGGTGTGTCTGGGCCTGCAGGCCCGCCACGCGCACCATGAAAAACTCGTCGAGGTTCGAGAAGAAGATGCCGAGGAACTTCATCCGCTCGAAGAGCGGCACTTCCATCGAGCCAGCCTCGGCCAGGACCCGCGCGTTGAACTCGAGCCACGACAGCTCGCGGTTCAGGTAGTGCGTCGGATCGAACGTGTCGCCCGAGAGCGGCGCCTGAGACGGGTGGCGAGGGGCGGACTCGGGCGTGGAAGGGGTCTCGATCGTCACGACCGCCGAGTCTAGCCTACTCGATTGCCAAGGTCAGGACGGACGCGCGGCGGGAGAGGCCGCGGAGATCGCCCGTCTCCTGGCGGACGGCGCTTTCTGCTAGCGTGGCGCGGCATGGAGATCTGGCGGGCTCCGGAGGTCTTTCGCCGTGCGTGTGACGAGGCGCGGGGGCGCGGCGCGCGCGTCGGCCTCGTTCCGACCATGGGAGCGCTGCACCGAGGCCACCAGACGTTGATCGAAGAGGCACGCAAGCGGGCCGATTTCGTCGTCGTCTCGGTCTTCGTGAACCCCACCCAGTTCGGGCCGAACGAAGACTTCACGAGGTACCCGCGCGACCTCGACAGCGACGCGAAAAAGTGCGCGGACGCAGGCGCGCACGGCGT
>JANMGF010001518.1:0-26721 GCA_031374535.1 Polyangium sp. (in: bacteria) | reverse complement strand
ACGCCGCGGTTTCGCGCGTTCTTGCCGCAGAGGCGGCCGTTCTCGATGCGCCATCCCGTGGCGAGCGCGTTCCAGTCCTCGCCGAGCTCCGCGCGGTCGAAGGTGTCCTCGAAAGGCGCGATGATCGGGGGGCCAGGCGGGACCAGAGGCGCGACGGCGGAAGGACGCGCGGCGGCCGGACGGGCGGGCGGGACGGAGGCACCGGCGTCCGCGGTGGGTGGTCCTTCGGGCACACACGAGGCGAGCGTGAGCGAAAGAAGGGCACACGCGCGGATCATGGTCGCTCGCCTGAGCACAGCGCCATCGTAGCAGCAGGGGGGCCTCGACCAAAAGGGGCGCGAGGCTCCAGCGACGCCGCGACGCTTGCCCGGCCCCTGGGGCAAGCGTAAGGAAGGGCGGCCATGCATCCGATCCTGTTCCGCGTGCCGCTCCCGCGCACGACATTGCCCCTGCTCTGGGTCCTGGCCGCGCTCGCGGGGATCGCAGCGATCGTCGCGATCTACCAGTTCGTGACGAAGAACAGGTCCTTCGCGATCGGCGCGGCCGTCGCCGCCGTGGGCTTCGGCGCCGCGGCTTACGTGATGCGCGCCGATACGGTGCCCGTCGGTCCCCTGCCCATCTACAGCTACGGCGTCATGCTCGGCATGTCGCTCGTCGTGGGCTGGTACCTGACGCTCGGGCTCGCCGAGCGTGACGGCCTGCCGAAGGAGCTGATGGCAAACAACTACGTGGTCACGGCCGTGGCCGCGGTGGTTGGATCGCGCGTCCTGTACATCGTGACGAACCTGAGCGAGTTCGAATCGCTCGGCGCGATGCTCGACGTCCGCAGGGGCGGGCTCGTGGCGTACGGCGGCTTTCTCGGTGGGTTCATCGGATCGCTGGTGTTCCTGCGGAAACACGGGATCCCGCTCCTGCCGTGGGCCGACGTGGCGGTGCCGAGCCTCGCTTCGGGCCTCATGATCACGCGCGTCGGCTGCTACCTCTTCGGCTGCGATTTCGGCCATCCGCTCGCGAAGACAGCGCCCGCGTGGCTGCAAAAGCTCGGCACGTTCCCGCGCTGGGATCCCTCACTGATCGAGACCCCGACCGGCGCACCGGGCGGCTCGCCGGCGTGGATCCAGCACGTGAAGAAGCACCTCGTCGAGGACAACGCGACGTCGTCCTTGCCGGTGCACCCGACGCAGATCTACGAGTCGCTGGTCGGCGTGGGCCTGCTCGTGCTCCTGCTCGTGTCGCGGCGGTACCAGAAGTTTCGGGGTCAAATCTTTTTGCTCTTCACCTTCTCTTACGGCGTCGGTCGGTTCTTGCTGGAGATGCTGCGCGCCGACGACGAGCGCGGCTGGTTCCCGCCGTCGTTGCCCGAGCACATCCTCTTGCCGCTCTCGCTCGCGCTCTTCGCCGTGGGCTACGTGATCGGCATCTCGAAGATGGTCGAGAACCCGACGATGCGGCGCCTGTCGCAGGTCCTCGCGTTCGTGCCCGCGGTCGTGCTGTTCCTCGCGCTGCGGCCCGAGTCGTTCGGGACGTCTGCGACGATCGAGCTCTCGACGTCGCAAGCGGTGGCGCTCAGCACGGGCGTCGCAGCGGCGTTCGCGTTCTCGGTTTATCACCAGGCCGCGCTCGCTCACCCCGAGGCTGCGATGGCGATCCCGCTGCCGCGCGGGCTCGAAGAAGAAGGCGACGAGGGCGCGAAGGCGGCCGAGAGCAAGGTCGCCGACGAGGACGAGGACGAGGACGGCGAGACGGACGAGGTGACGAAAAAGGCCGCGGACGAAGACGAAGATGAAGCGCCCCGCGTGGCGAAAAAGAAGCCAGTGAAGAAGGCGCAGAAGGCTGCGGCGGACGCGTCGGAAGAGGCGCCGAAGGTCGCCGCTTCGAAGAAAAAGAAGAAGGTCGAGGAGGAGCGTACGTCCGAGCCTCCTCCGTCCGAGGAGAGCTGAAGCGTGGAGATCGCCTGGGGTGAGTCGGGGCTCGTCCCCGCGATCGTGCAGGACAGGCTCACGGGGCAGGTGCGCATGCTCGCGTACATGAACCGGACTTCGCTCGAACGGACGGTCGAGACCGGGCGAGCGACGTTCTTCAGCCGATCCCGAGGCGCGCTCTGGGAGAAGGGCGAGACGAGCGGCAACACGCTCGCGGTCGCGTCGATCGTCGCGGACTGCGATGCAGACGCGTTGCTCTTGCTGGTGGATCCCGCAGGGCCGACCTGTCACACAGGCAAACCGGCGTGTTTTTTCCGTCGGGTCGACCAGGACGGGGTCGCCGCGGAGACGGGCGTCGATGCGGCCGCGTTCCTCGAGGTGCTCGAGCGCGAGATCGAGGCGCGGCGCACGTCGAGCGCGGAGAAGAGCTACACGCGATCCTTGCTGGACGGGGGACCCGCGAAGATCGGCGCGAAGGTCCGCGAAGAAGCGGACGAGCTCGCCAGGGCGATCGAAGGCGAGTCGGACGCGCGTGTCGCGAACGAGGCCGCGGATCTCGTGTATCACGTGCTCGTGGGGCTCGCGTCGCGAGGGGTACCGCTGCGCGAGGTCGTGCGCGTGCTCGCAGCGCGCGCAGGTACGAGCGGGCACGAAGAGAAATCGAATCGAAACGCGCCTCGCTGAGCGACGCGCGGAGCCTTTCGGCCACGTTCCGGAAGAGGGGTCGGCTCTGGTAGTGTCGGTCTGCGATGACCGGCTATCGATCCCCCTTCCGCGAGCCGCCGAAGGTGGAGCTCGGCCCCTTGTCGGTCGGGCTGCGTCAGGCCGCGACACGCGCGATGAACCGCCTGCCGAGCGGCGGGCGGATCGTCCGGCAGGGATCGGCCCGACGCGTGACGCACACGCAAGGGGCGCTCGGATGCACGGGGCTCGTGCTCGCCGCGGGGGCCGCGTTCGTCGCGGTGACGACGGGGTGGCTGCCACGCTCGCACCTCGAGGTGGCGGTCGTGCTCGCGACCGTGATCGCGGCCGGCGCGTGCCTCGCGGTGGTGTTGCAAGCGCTGGATCGAGCGCGCCCGCTGCCGACATGTGAAGCCGAGCCAGTGGGGCATGCGGCGCGGCGCGTGGCGCGGAGGCTCGCGCGATTGGCGACATGCGCGGATGCGGATGCCGCGCGGTTCGGCGTGCGGCGGATCCATGCGCTCCAGCGCGCGCTGTCGGCCGCGGCCGATCCCACGCTCCTGCCGTGGATTCCGGACGACGTGCGGGGTCGTGGCGAGCTCCTGCTCGCGCGGGCCATCGTGGCGCACGCGCGCCCCGGATGGACACGTGACGCCGCGGTGCGTGCCGAGGTGCGAAGCCTTCTCGTGCGGGCGAGGAAGCACCTCGACGAGCCTTCCGCGGCGGAGGCGGATCTCCTCGCGCTCGACGGCGCGCCGGAGCCGCCCGAGGAGGCGAGGACCACGCGCGGCAAGGGGCCGCTTCGGCGAAGGTTCCCACAACACGTCACGAGCGCGCCACGCGTGGGGGCGGACGTGAATGCGGGTGCGGCCGAGGACGAGACGCTCGGCGAGGAGACAGCTCCGCGAACGAGGCGGCGAAGGGAACGGCGGCTCGACGTGGTACCCTGAGACCGGCCTCGACTTTCTTCCGCCGGGACAGGTGCACGATGAAGCTCTCTTGCATGCGCTCGTTCGGCCTCGGGCTCTCGTTCCTCGCTGCGGCTGCATCCATCCCGCTGGCCTGCTCGCCCGACTCCGGGATCACGCCCGTCGGCTCGGGCTCGGGCGCGAGCGGCGGCGGCTCGTCGTCCTCGTCGGGGGCGGGCGCCGGCGGCGAAGGAGGCACGTTGTTCCAGGACGTCGGCGGGACGTGCGGCGATCCGACGGACAAGGACAAGGACCTCATCGCAGACTTCCTCGAGCTCGGTCCCGACCACGACACGGACGAGGATCTGACGCCCGACGCGCTCGACGACGACAGCGACGGCGACGGCGTGCTCGACGTGGACGAGGCGAAAAACCCTTATCTATCGCCGAACGATCCAGGCCAGGCGCGTGACGACTCGTGCGACGCGATCGCGGACTCCGACGCCGACGGTGATCCCGACGTGCGGGATCTCGACAGCGACAACGACGGCGTCAGCGACGCGCAAGAGATGACGTACGACGCGGACGGCACGAAGGGTTGCCGCGTCCTCGTCGACTGCGACAAGGACGGCATCATCGATCTCGTCGAGATCGCGGCTGGATCGAGCCCCACGGAGAATGGCTCGGTCCCCGCGGATGCAGGGCTCTACTTCGTGCTTCCCTACCAGGCCGGCGAGCAGACGAAGGACTTCACGTTCTCGACCGGCGTCGCGCGGGCCGACATCTATTTCCTCCTCGACACGACGGCGTCGATGCAGCCCGCGATCGACAACCTCAAAGCGTCGATCGACACCGAGATCATCCCGACGATCCTGAACGGCGATCCCTCGGCGATCCCGCCGATCCCGGCGATCGGTGACGCGTGGATCGGCGTGGGCGAGGTGCGCGACGTCCCCTGGCTTCCGTACGGTCAAGACGGGGATCCCGTCTACCGATACCGCTTTCCGGTTGGTGCTCAAACGATCGGCGGGGACCTCGCGCCGCCGGTCTTCGATGGGCAGAAGTACGTCGCGCCGGCCGCGACGAAGCAGATCCTCGGCACCCTCATGGCCGGGGGCGGCGGCGACGCGCCCGAGGGGACGACGCAGGCGCTCTGGCTCGCGGCGACGAACCCGAACAACTACGCGCTCACGACAGGCGGGCTCTGGAATCATGCACAACACACGTGCCCGCTCGCCGGCGGCGTCGGCGCGCCGTGCTTCCGGCCCGAGACGTTGCCGATCTTCGTGCTCGTGACCGACGCCGCGTTCCACAACGGACCCAACATCACGCACCAGTACGACGGCGCGCTCGTGGGCGGCACGGTGAAGACGTACGCGGACGCGGTCGGCGCGCTCAACGCGATCAACGCGAAGGTGGTCGGCGTGCCGGTCGCGACGGGCAGCCCGGGCGCGGCGCGGGCCGATCTCACGGACCTCGCGACGAAGACGGGCAGCCTCTACCACGACCCCGCGTTCGGCGGAAAAGACTACCCGCTCGTGCCCAAGACCGACGTCGGGAGCGGCTCGGTGTCGAAGGAGGTCGTGCGTCTGCTCGGCCTGCTCGCGGGCTCGGGTCTGCACGACGTGACCACGTCCCGCGACAACTACGCGTGCGACGGCGGCGTCGATTGCACGGGCGACGGCCAGCCCGACCTCCCGTACCAGAACCCGCCCGTCGAACAGGGGATGGGGCCCTTCGACGCGAGCACGTTGATCACCAAGATCGAGACACTCGAGAGCGCGAGCACGCCCCTGCCCTACGCGAGCCGCACGGAGAGCACCTTCTACGGGCTGCAAGGCGACGCGGGGGTGAGCTTCCGCGTGCACGCCGTGAACACGACGATCAAGCCGTCGTCGCTGCTCGTGATGCGCGCGCGGATCCGCGTGCGTACGCCCGACGGGCAGGTCCTCGGAGGCAAGAACGGGGTCAAGCTCGTTTACTTCGTCATCCCGCAGTACATCCCGAAGGTGAATTGAACACGGCCCGGACGATCTCGGGGCGTCGCGGACGAATCGCGTGAAGAGCGCTCGTCTCCCCGCGTGTTTGTCCGCGCTCGCGTTCGCGTTCGTGGCGACGCCGGCCCTCGGCGCGGACGGGGATCCTCCGGCGCGCGTGGACAAACCCGCGCGCGAAACGAAGCGGAGCGAGGCCACGCGCACAGCCGGGATCGTGGGGCCGGAGGCGCAACAAAGAGCGCGGATCCGCTACACGCTGGAAGGGATCGAGCTGCGCGGCAACGTCCGCACCGCGGGCCGCGTGGTGCTCCGCTACGTGAAGTTCCGCGCGGGTGATCTGCTCGACGTCGACGACCCGGAGCTCGAGCTCACGCGGTACCGGCTGCTCGGGACGGGGTTCTTCGCGAAGGTGGATCTCAGCCTGCGCAAGGGGACGCGACGCGGCGCGGCCGTGCTCATCATCGACGTCGTCGAGCGCAACACGCTCGTCGTGCAGAACCTATCGGCCGGCGTCGCCGCAGACGAGGACACGGCTGGAAACGCGCGGCCGCTCTCGGCCTTCCTCGGCTTGCAGGTGGCCGAGACGAACCTCGCGGGCACGGGGATCACGCTCGGCGCGGGCGTCGCGATCGCGGCCGATCAACTCGCGCTCCGCACGAGCTTCATGGATCCTTCGTTCGTCGGGACGGGCTGGTCGGCCGCCGCGACCTTGCTCTACAACGACGCGCGCGACTTCTTCGGCAACCGCGACGTCCTCTTCGAGGCCCCGCTCATCGCGCAACGCGAGGTGACGGACTACGCCGTCGTGGCCTACCGCCGCTTCGGCGCGACGATCGGCACGGGCCACGATCTCGGCGTGTCCTCATCCTTCGCGCTCGACTACCACCTCGAGCAGATCGACGCGACCGTGCCCGTCGCGGCCTCCCACATGCGTGGGCTCTCGCGCGAGCCGATCGATTTTTCGATCCGGCCCGGCCGCAGCGTGCTGTCGACGATACGCGGCACGTTGACGTACGACACACGCGACGCGCCGTTCCTGCCGACGCGCGGGACACTCGCGCAGGCGTCCGTGACGGTGGGCGTGCCGGGCAGCGATTACGGCTTTCAGAAGTTCGAGGCCACGCTGCGTCGCTGGTGGCGCCTGCCCACCCGACACGTCGTGCGTTTCGAGGCGTACGTGGGTGCGATCGCCGGCGAAGCGCCCTTCTTCGAGCGCTTCTATGTCGGAGATTTCACCGATCTTTTGCCCGATCGCCTGCTCGCGCTCGCGCCCGATCGCAGGCAGCCGCCGAACCTGCTCGGCACGGACATCATCGAGGTCCGTTACGGCGACTTCGCCGCGAAGATCGAGGGCGAGTACCGGATCCCGCTCTACACGGGGCGCGAGTCGGTCTACGGCGTGGACTTCTTCGCGTCGGCGGGCATCTACGCGGTGGCGACGCGACGCGAGCTCACGGATCCGCCGGCCGGGTACGAGGGATTTTCGCGCGCCCCGGTCGACGTGACGGGCAACCTCGGCTTGCGCCTCGACACGAAGCTCGGCGGCGTGACGCTCGCGTTTTCCAACGTGTTCGGGCTCGTCGCCGCGCGCAACGGAGAACGCAAATGAGGCGACGGGCGGCGCTCTTCGCGCTGGCCCTCGCCGCCCTGACCGCCCGGCCAGAGACCGCGCGTGCGGAGCCGCCGAAGACACCAGCCGCGCTGCCGGCGAGGAACGCGACCGTCGCGCTCGAGGGCAAACAGGCCGTGCTCAACGTGCCGTTCCGCGACGTGGTCGACGCCGAGATCGAGAAGAAACTCTCGAGCGGATTGCCCACGGTGATCGTGCTCCGCGCGTGGGTCTTTCGTGAAGGCGGGAGCGAGCCCGTGGGGCTCACGGCGAAGACGTGCCGGATCGTCTACGACCTCTGGGACGAGGTCTTCCGCATCCAGATCACGCAGCCCGGCGGTCCGATCGACTCTGTCGCCGTCAACATCGAGGGTGTGCTGCGCCAGTGCGCCGAGGCCAGGAAGCTCCGCTTGATCGAGCGATCGCAGCTCGACGACGGAACGCGGTATTTCGTCGCCGCGCTCGTCGAGGTGAACCCCGTCAGCCAGGAGACGCTCGATCGCATCAAGCGCTGGGTGACGCGGCCCAACGGCTCGGCCGCGATTGGACCGGGGGACTCGCTTTTTGGATCGTTCGTGGGGCTGTTCGTCGCGCGGATCGGCGACGCAGATCGGAAGCTCGCGTTCCGGACGCAGGCGTTTTCGCCGCCGAACCCGCCTCCGGAAAAGAAGCCGTGACGGGCGGGCTCAGGCGCAGAGCGCTTCGGGCTCGGGCTCGGGCTCCTGGCGCGTGGCCGCGACGGGAGCTTCGGCCGCCTCGTCTCCTTCACGCGCGACTTCCTCGAACGCGCTGCGGAGCTTCGACTTGGTTCGCGCCTCGAGCTGCCGCACGCGTTCGCGCGAGACACCGAGGCGGCGGCCGAGATCGGCGAGGCTGACCTCTTCGTCCTCGGAGAGCAGGCGCTCCTCGACGATGAGACGCTCGCGTGGATCGAGCGCCTTCCACGCCCGCCCCACGACGCCGCGGACGAACGCGTCACGCTCCGCGCTCGCCGTGAGGTGCTCCGGATCCGACGACGGATCCCGCAGCGTCTCGAGCAACGAAGGGCCGCCGTCCTGGTGCACCTGCGCGTCGAGCGACGTATCGCGCACCGCGACCCGCTGCGACATCGAGCGGATCGCGTCCTCCGTCGTGTGAAAACGGCTCGCGAGCACCGCGTCGATCGAGGCATCCCCTTCGCCGAGCTGCATCTCGAGCTTGGCCCGCTCGCGCCGGAGCCGGAAGAAGGTCCGCGACACGAGCGGCCCCGTGCCGCCGCCGACGATGCTCCACTCGCGCAGGAGGTGATCCACGATATAGGCGCGGATCCAGTAGATCGCGTAGGTCTTGAAGCGCAGGTTGCGCGCTGGCTCGAAGCGACGAACCGCCTCGAGCAGGCCCAGGTTCCCTTCCTCCACGAGGTCGGCGAGCTGCATGCCGTAGCCACGGAACTGCGAGGCGACCTTCACCACGAACTGCAGGTGACTCTCGACGAGCGCGTTCGCTGCCGCGCGATCCCCGTCGCGCCGGTAACGCCATGCGAGCTCGAGCTCGGCCTCGCGATCGAGCGCCTGGTAACGCTGGATCGCCGCGCGGTAGGCGCTGAAGGGCGAGTGGGCCGTGCTCGAACCCGAGCTCCCGTCGGTGCGCGACTTGCGCGGGACGGGCGCGGGCTCGGTGCGCGGGGTCGGCGGCTGTGCGGCGCGGTTGATCGGGCGTGTCTCCGAGTCCGCGGGCGGCTCCGACGAGGGTGGGGGCTCGGTCGGACGCTCCTCGCGCGCCGCGGAGCCGAAGACGTGTTTCGCGGGCACACCGGCCGAGGGGGCGCCGTCGAGGTGGAGCAACGCTCGGTAAATGAAGCCTCGCGTCTTCTTCTTGTGACCCCCGAGGATCGGCTGGATCGTGTTCGGGCTCGTCGCATAACCGAGCGACTCGACCACGCGCGAGATCTGGATCGCGAGCTTGCGCATCGTCATGCCCGGGTGCTCGGCCACGTGCTTGCGGGCGAGCTCGGCGATGGGCTCGGCGCGCACCCACGCGAGATCCAGCTCGGCGCCCTCGGGCGGCGGCTCTGCGACGGGAGCCTCGGTCCCGAGAGCATTCGCGCCTCCACGCAGGATCGACTCGATGGCGCTCGACACCGCGTGCCTCACGCGGCGGGCGCGGCCGTCGACGAGCTTCTGGATGTGGGGCAAACCGATCACGATGCCCTGCTCGGCGAGCCTCTGCTTCAGCAGGATCGCGAGCCTGCGCGACGAAGGCTCCTTGTGCTCGACCTTCCACGCGCGGGCAAAGTCGTGGATCCGGCGCGCGCTTTCGAAGGCGCGTCCCTCCTGGGCGCCGCGGATCTCGCCGGACATGGTCTGGAAACGCGCCTCTGCGTCCGCGGCCGACGTCACGCCGTCGTGGCTGAGGAGCGCGTAGAGCGCGTCCTGGATCTCGCGCCGCACGAGCCTTTGCTTGCCGGCGAGGATGCTCTGGAGCGAGTCGACGTTGAGGCGGATCCCGATGCGCTCGAGCTCCTCGCGCAGGCGAAAGGCGAGCGCGCGTTTCGAGAGCGAAGGGTGCAGGTAGAGCCAGAGCTGCGCGAGGGGGAGCATCCGCTCGCAGGCGATGTACGTGGGCGTCGTGGCCGCCGTCTCGCCGGAGAGCCCTGCTTCGACGAGGGCTTGCTCGATCTCGGCGACCGCCGTCTCGCCGCCGACCTGGGTGATCACCTCGCGCAGCGCGCGTTGCACCTCGGGCGGCACCGTCGCGACGGCGCCCGAGAGCTGCCGCTTCAGGGTGCGCAGGTGATAGCCGATCCCCGAACGCGAGAGCCGCTCGCGGAGCTCACGCGCGAGGGCTTCACGCGAGAGGCTCGGGGTGCGTTGCAGGTGAAGGGCAGCCGCAGCCCGGAACGCGGCGCCCGGGATCCTTTCGGGCGTATCGGCGGCCATCGCCGCCGGCATCGTCATGCGATTCTCCACGACCGACCTCCCTGCTGTCGTCGATGCATCCGTCCAGGACGGGCGGCTTCCCAACCAGCCGCCCGTCCTGGACGGATGCTCGTTATGCAAGATCATCTACGGATTCAGCCAATGCGATGTCCGTTACAAGGGTGAGGCAACATCCCGTTACGTCACCTGCGTACAGAATGATGGGATCCAGGCTTTGGTGTCAAGAGCTTTTGTCGAACGTTGTCCAATCTTGTACGAACGTTAGACAACCAGGGTTCTGTGGTAGACGGGGTTCGTGCGGTACTTTCCGGTCGAGGTGGATGTTCAAGGTCGCGAGGCGCTCGTCGTCGGTGCGACCGCGGAGGTCGTGTCCAAGGTCGATCGGCTCCTCGAGGCGGGGGCGCGGGTCGTCGTCGTCGCGTCGGGCGAGGTGGATCCGGCCATCGAGGAGCGGGCCGCAGACGGCCGCGTTTCGCTCCACCGAAGGGAGGCCACGGCGAACGACGTCGATGGCAAGGTGGTCGTCTTCGTCGCCACCACGGAAGACGGCCACGCGGCGCCTTTTTACGAACGCGGGATCGCGGAGGAGCGGCTCGTGTGTACGATCGACAGGCCGGAGCTCTGCACGTTCGTGAACCCGGCGGTCGTGCGGGCCTCGGGCCTCACGATGACGTTTGCCACGGGCGGGGTGAGCCCAGGGGCGATGCGTCGCATCCGCGAAGACCTGGAAGCGCTCTTCGGGGATCCCCGCTTCGAGCGTTTCCTCGCTTCACTCGCGCGCCTACGCGCCCGGCTGCCCCGCGGCGAGAGGGCGGCGCAGATGGCCGAGGCCGTGAAGGAGTTTGCCGTGGAAGCAAGGTTGCGGTTTCCCGCCTGGCTCGAGCGAGGCGAGGAGCCCTGACGCACGGGCTCGGAGCGTCCCCGGACGCGTCGAATGCTCAAACCTCTTGTGTCGCGCAGGCTTCGCGAGTTATTTCAGCAAAACTCTAAGAGTCCAAGCAAGAGACGAGTGAGGAGGGCTTACGATATGCGTTCGAGTTCGGGCCGGCTGACGTCGTTGCACACGGCAGCAGTGCTCACGAGTCTGTTGGCGCTCACGGCGTCTCCGTCCGCGTTTGCGCAGGCGAAGGCGCCTGCTGCCGCGGCCGCTGACAAGAAGCCTGCGGCTCCGGCTGCAGCGCCGGCAGCTGACAAGAAGCCTGCGGCTCCGGCTGCCGACAAGAAGGCTGCGCCTCCGGCTGCCGACAAGAAGGTCGAGAAGGCCGCCGCGAAGGATGACAAGAAGGTTGAGAAGGTCGCCGCGAAGGACGACAAGAAGCCGGCGAAGCCTCTCACCGAGAAGCAGAAGAAGGACGCTGCGATCAAGCTGTTGAAGGACGGCGATACTGCGTTCGAGAAGGGTGAGTTCCAGGCTGCGCTCGACGCCTACAGGGGCGCCGACGAGATGCTCCCGGGCCTGAACCCGAAGTACAAGGCCGCCATCACGCTCGAGAAGCTCAACAAGGTGCAGGACGCAGTCGCGGCCTACCAGGGCTTCCTCGCGGCCATCGACGAGCAGGCGGCCGACAAGAAGAAGAAGTTCGATCCCAAGAAGTGGGAAGAGAAGGTCGCCGAGGCGAAGGCCAAGATCGAGGCGCTCAAGAAGACGCCCGCGACGGTCAAGATCGCCACGAAGCCGGAGACGGCGACAGGCCTCAAGGTCGCGGTCGACGGCAAAGAGCCGATGCCGGTCGGCGAGATGAAGCTCGAGCCGGGCAAACACACGCTCGTGTACTCGGCCCCGGGTTTCATCACGTCGACGCCGCAAGAGGTCGACGTGACCTTCGGCGAGACGAAGGAGCTGCCGGCGCCGACGCTCGAGGCAGAGCCCCCGCCGCCTCCGCCGCCTCCGCCGCCTCCGCCGCCCCCGCCGCCCCCGCCGCCGCCCCCGCCGCCGCCCCCGCCGCCGAAGTCGTACGTCCCTGCGTACGTGACGCTCGGCCTCGCGGGTGTGGGCGCGGTCGTTGGCACGATCTTCGGCGTCTCGGCGCTCGGCGCGAAGAGCGACTTCGAGGCGAACCCGACGGTCGAGAACGCTGACAAGACCGATCGAAACGCGCTCATCGCAGACATGTCGTTCGCCGTGGCGCTGACCTTCGGCGTGACGGGCGCCGTGCTGCTCTTTGGGGGCGACGACAAACCCGCCGAGCAGAAGACCGCCACGACGAAGCTCTACAAGCCGGTGATCGCGCCCTTCGTGGGCCCGACAGGCGGCGGCGGCGTCGTTTCGTTCAAGTTCTGATCGGACGATCGCGATGAAGGCACGGAGCACTCGAAGCTGGGCAGCACTCGTGTTGTGCACGGGTGTTGCCCTCTCCGTCGGAGTAGGCGCGGGCTGCGAGCTCGTCACGTCGGTCGATCGGGAGCAGATCCCGGGCGAAGGCGGCTCGGGTGGTCAAGGCGGCTCGGGCGGCCAAGGCGGCGGCGCAGGTGGCCAAGGCGGCTCCGGTGGCCAGGGCGGCGCAGGCGGGAGCATGGGCACGTGCGTCGATCCCGCCGTCGACTGCGCGGAGCCGTCCGGCCCATGCTTGATCGCGATCTGCGACGCGAACCAGAACTGCGACGAGCAGCCGAAGCCGCAAGGCGCGCCTTCCTCGAACGAGATGGCGGGCGACTGCAAAGAGCACACGTGTGACGGCGCAGGCGCCGAGCAAGTGGCGAACGCGTCGGCCGGGACGTCGTGTGGTGATGCCACGCAGGCGTGCACGAACGGCGTCGAGAACCAGCCCGACACCTGCGATGCAGCAGGCGCGTGCTCGGCGAACGACAACGTCGCGTGCGCTCCCTACGCCTGCGGCGCGAGCGCTTGCAACACGACCTGCGTGGCCGACGCGGACTGCGCTTCGGGCAACTACTGCAACGCGGGAACGTGCGCGCCGAAGCAAGCGAACGGCGGGGCGTGCGTCATGGCGAACGCCTGCCAGAGCGGCTTCTGCACGGACGGCACCTGCTGCAACACCGCGTGCAACGGGCTCTGCCTCGCGTGCAACAACCCGGGCATCGTCGGGACCTGTACGCCGGTCGCGGCGGGGACAACCGACCTGGCCTGCGGGGCGGGCGAGGCATGCAGCGACTCGACGGACTGCCGCAAGGTGGCCGGCGAGCCGTGCTCGATGCCGGACGAATGTATCTCCGGCGCGTGCAACGTCGGCGAATGCGCGCCCTGATCCGGTAGTCGACGTTTGGGGGCTACGCTCCGGCCAACGGAGTTACGCCCCCGAACGTTTCCCTTCAAATCCTCAGCGTCGTCCGCTTGTAACGCTTGCCCGCCGTGAGCTCGGCGAGCGTCGTGAGCGACGTCTCTTCGGGCTCACCCGCCTCGCCGTCACGCGCCTCTCCATCCGCCAAGAGCGCCGCCGTTTCCTCCGCCTCCACGTCGTAGGTCGGCACCGTCCGCGCCTGCTCCCACCGATCCTTCAGCCGATCGGCGATCTTCGCGAGCAGCGCGCGTGTCGTCTCCCGGCTCGTCGCGGAGACGAGCGCCGCATCCCTGTTGCCGAAGAGCAGCCGCCGCGCCTCGCCCTTCTCGATGAGGTCGACCTTGTTGAACACCAAGATCCGCGGGATCGACGCGAGCCCGAGCTCGCCGAGCAGCTCCTCGGTCGTCTCGATGTGCGCGTCGTGCGCAGGGTCGCTCGCGTCGACGACGTGCAGGAGGAGATCCGCGTCGGCCGCCTCCTCGAACGTCGCGCGGAACGCGGCGAAGAGGTCCTTCGGCAGCTCGCGGATGAAGCCCACGGTGTCCGTGATGATCACCTCGCGCTCCTCCGGGAATCGTAGCCTTCGCGAGCGCGTGTCGAGCGTCGCGAAGAGCTTGTTCTCCGCGATCGTATCCGCGCCCGTGAGCGTGTTGAGCAGCGTGCTCTTGCCCGCGTTCGTGTAGCCGACGATGCTCACGATCGGCACTTCCTTGCGGGCGCGCTTGCGACGCCGCTGCTCACGCTGACGCGAGAGCTTCTTCAGCTGCGCTTCGAGGAACGAGACGCGCTCCTTGGCGCGACGTCGACCGATCTCGAGCTTCGTCTCGCCGGGGCCACGCCCGCCGATGCCGCCCGTGAGGCGCGAGAGCGAGTCGTCCTTCAACGCGAGGCGCGGCAGGGCGTACTTGAGCTGCGCGAGCTCGACCTGGAGCTTGCCGTCCGCGGACTCGGCGCGTTGCGCGAAGATGTCGAGGATGAGCTGCGTCCGGTCGATGACCTTGAGGTCGGCATGTTTGGCGATCGCCGACGCCTGCGAGGGCGTGAGGTTGCGATCGAAGACGAGCGTCACCGCGTCGAGCTCGGCCGCTCGCAGGACGATATCGTCGAGCTTGCCTTTGCCCACGACGAGGCGCGGGTCGACCCTCTCGCGGAGCTGGATGACGGTGTCGACGACCTCGACGCCCGCGGTGCGTGAGAGCTCGGCGAGCTCGCGCATGCTCTCCTCGGCCTCGGCGAACGCGCCTTGCTTCGACTTCTCCGCGACGTGCACGAGGATGGCGCGCCCGTCCTTGGCGTGCGTGAAGATGCGCGATCGGCGAGCGAACTCGTCCTCGAGGGCGGTGATGAGCTCGCCGAAGTGGATGTCGATGCGGCCCACCGGCAGCGGTCCTACGCGCCGGTAAGGCATGGCGCTCCGCGGATCGTCGCCCTCGAGGACCGGCGCAGGCGGCGTGTTGTAGGCGAGATCCAGGGTCTTCGCCTCGCCCTCGGGCGAGAGCTGGATCGCGGCCACGAGGTCGAGGCGCAGGCGCACGAGGTCGACGATGTCGTCGCGCGTGAGCGGCTCGTTGTAGAGGTGCGTGTGGACCAGGCGGAGCGCGCGGAAGCGGCCTTCCGCCGCACGCAAACGGCCGATGTCGGGCAACATGAGCTTCGTCGCGTCGCCGACGATGACGTAGTCGATCTCGCCCGAGCGATGCACGAGCGCGCCGACCTGACGGCCCGTCTCCTGCGAGGCTTCGGCGAGGGACTTGACGAGCTCCGGCGTGGCGATGTGCTCGAGGGGCACCTTGCGCCGATAAATGCGCTCCAGCGCCTTGACCGCGTGAGGACTGAGCCCTGTGGTGTTTCCGTAGATTTGCGGCATTCGGTAGGGTCTGGGAGCTTCGAGGCTCCCCCAAGCTTCGATCCGGGTCGTGCCCTTCTTTCATAACGCACCGATCCTCGGGGCGCGAGAGGCGGCGGCTTTGGTACCGTGCTGCCGAAGATGGCCATCTTCACGGCACTCTCGCTCGAGGAGGCCCGGGCGCTCGGGGCGCGCTTCGGCCTCGCGATCACGGGCGCGCGCGGGCTCGACGCGGGCAGCGTGAACACGAGCTACGAGCTGTCTACCGCGGGCGGGAGCCGGGCCTTTTTGCGAATCTACGAGGGCGCGAGCATGAGCGCCGCCGAGCGGGAGGCGCGCCTCCTCTCCCACCTCGCCGCGCGCGGGGTGCGGACGCCGAAGCCCCTGCCCATCGACGGCCGAGGCGCCTCGTTTGTCGCCGAGCACGCAGGCAAACCCGCCGTGGTGTTCCCGTGGATCGGCGGAGAGCCCGTCTGTCAGCGTGGCGTGACCGAGGCGCACGCGCGTGCCGTCGGGGAAGCGCTCGCGCGTGTCCACCTCGCAGGCGCTTCATGGGGCGAACCCCTCGTGACCCGTTTCGGTCCCGAGGACCTCGCGCTGCGGCTCGAGACCTTACGAAACCGGACGGACGTCCCGGAGCACATCACGCAGATCGTGCCCGACCTCGATCGACGGCTCGCGCGACTGCCTGCGGCGAACCTCGGTCCCTTGCTCCCCGTGATCCACGCCGACCTCTTCCGAGACAACGTACTCTGGCAGGACGGCAAACTCACCGCGGTCCTCGATTTCGAAAGCTCGTCGCATGGCTCGGCCGCGTTCGACCTCATGGTGACGATGCTCGCCTGGTGCTTCGGCGACGAGCTCGATCGAGACCTCGCGCGCGCGCTCGCCTCCGGGTACGTGGCCCTGCGCGGCCTCTCGCATGACGAGCGAGCGGCGCTCCACGACGCGGCGCTCTTTGCGGCGTTACGCTTCACGATCACGCGCATCACGGACTTCGAGCTGCGGCCGCGCGGACGTGGTGTGTGGAAGGATTACCGGCGCTTCGTGTCGCGCACCGAGGCGATCGAGGCGCTCGGCGCGCGCGGGCTCGCCGCCCTGCTCGGCTTGTGAAGGGCTCGTGAAGGAGTTTTGATTTTCGCCTCGGATCCCGGGCCGTGGTTGCGCCGTGCGGGGCAGGCCGTTACCTTCGAGGACCATGGCACAGGTCGGGACGCTCGATTTCAAGGGCTTCATCGAGAACCGCAAGGAACGACGCGCAGGGGGCGGGGACGGGGGTGGACACGCGTATGCGTACTCGTCGGATCGGACGACGCGCGCCGCGTTCGACAGGATGAAGCCGGTCGAGCTCGCGGTCTCCGCGTCCGTCCGGTTCTTCAAGGCCGTCGGCAAGAGTGATCTGCTCGGGCACGCCGTGAAGGTGGGGACGAACCAGTTCCCGCGCGTGCATGGCATCGCGGCCGAATGCGCGCAGACGCTCGGCGTCGCGACGCCCACGGTCTACATCGTCAACGATCCGCGCATGAACGCGGCGACGTACGGGACGAACGACGACTCGTTCATCATGGTCCACTCCGCGCTCGTCGATCACTTCACCGACGAGGAGCTGCGGAACGTCATCGGCCACGAGTGCGGCCACATCCACAACAGCCACGTCGTGTACCTGACGGCGATGCACTACCTCAAGGTGATGGCGATGCGCCTGCTCGGCCCGCTGGTCGAGCCCGCGGTGGTCGCGCTCTCGAGCTGGTCGCGCCGCGCCGAGGTGACGTGTGATCGCGCGGGCCTGCTCTGCTGCAAGAGCCTCGACACCGCGACGCGCACGTTCGCCAAGCTCGCGCTCGGCTCCTCGAAGCTTTACGCCGAGCTCAACATGGATGCGTTTCTCGCGCAGTACGAGGAAGGCAAGGACGGCGTGGGTCGCTACCGCGAGCTCTTCGCGAGCCACCCTTACTTGCCGAAACGCGTGATGGCCCTCCGCACGTTCGCCGAGAGTGAGCTTTACAAGAAGCACATCGGCCAGGAGGGCCCCGGCCTCTCGATGGAAGAGGTCGACGAGAAGGTCCACGACATCATCAAGGTGGTCGGGTAGGAGCGCACGATGCTCGAGACATTCCGCGTCAGACAGGTCGAAGTCACCACAGCGTTACGCGAGCTCCTCTCGATCGCCGGTCGCGTCGGCGCCCGCTCGCTCGCGGGGCGCCTCGGCACGGACGTGGTCAACAAGCTGGAGGCCGATCGTTTCCACCTCGTGGTGGTCGGCGAGTTCAACCACGGCAAGACGACGTTCGTGAACGCGCTTCTCGGCGCCGAGGTCTTGCCCGTGGGCGTGACGCCGACGACGGCGGTGATCCACCACCTCGAGTACGCAGCCGAGCCCCGCGCCGAGCTCGTGCGCGCCTCGGGCGAACGCACGGCCATGCCCTTCGAGGAGGTGCGGAAATTCGCCGTCGGCCAGGAGAAGGGCTCCGAGAGCGCGACGAGCGAGGTGAAGCACCTCGAAGTGTTTTACCCGGCGGAGCTCTTGCGCGAGCGCATCGTGCTCGTCGACACGCCAGGCGTGAACGACCTCTCGCTCCAGCGCGCGGACATCACCTACAGCTACATCCCGCGCTCGGACGCCGTGCTGTTCCTCGTCGACGCGGGCCAGCCGCTCAAGGAGAGCGAACGCGTCTTCCTGAACGAGAAGCTGCTCGGACAGTCGCGCGACAAGATCATCTTCGTCGTCACGAAGAAGGACATCTGGACCGACGACGAGGAAGAGGAAGCGCTCGCGTACATCCGCACCGAGCTCGCCAAGCTCATCCGCACGCCCGTGGTCTTCGCGGTGAGCGCGAAACGCGCGGCGGAGGGCCATCCCGAGGAGAGCGGCATGCCCGAGCTCCTCGGACATCTCACGAAGTTCCTCGCCGAGGAGCGAGGTCGGATCCTGCTCGACAACGCGCTCGGAGAGGGCCTCGAATCGGCGCGGATGCTGGTGAAGGGCATCGATGCGCGGAGGCGCGCTGCGGCGATGTCGAGCGAGGAGCTCGCGCGCCGGATCGAGCTGCTCGAAAAGGACCTCGCCGGTCAGTCGCGCACGATCGAGGAGCGACGCTCCGGCATTCGTGAAGAGGTCGCCGCGATCCGCGCGTGGGTGGGGCGCGACCTCGCTCACTTCGTCGACGACGTGACGCGCCAGATCCCCGAGATCATCGACAGCACGCCGGCCGAGGACATCAAGGTGTGGCTCGGGCCCTTCCTCGAGAAGACGTTCGCAGACTGGGCGCAGGCCGAAACGAAGGAGATCGGCAACGCGCTCGAAGCGCTCGCCGAGAAGACGATCGCGCTCGTCCGCGAGGACGCACACGACGTGGCGAAACGTGTCGGGCAAGCGCTCGGCGCCGACGTCCATTCGCCCAGCGTAGAGGTCGACACGCTCGGCTACGACGTGGGTGTTTTCGCGCTCTTCACGATCGGGCTCGGCGTGATGTTCACGAACGTCCTGCTCGGCGGCCTGCTCCTGCTCGCGTCGCCGGTCCTCGCCGTGTACGTGAAGGACAAGGTCGAGGCCGAGACGAAGAAGCGGGCGAAGGAGCTCGCTCCGACGGCGCTACGCGAGGCGGCCGCGCGTGTCGGGCCCAAGCTCGACGAGATGATCCAGGAGTTCGCGCAGCGGCTCGATACGTGGGTCGTGACGGCCGGCGAGGAGCTGCATCGCGAGGTCATCGAGGTCCTCGAGGCCACGCGTACCGAACGAGCGGGCAAGGCGCCGGGCACGGAGGCCGCCACGCAGGCGTGCGACACGGAAGCGCGTGAGCTCGCAGGCGTGGTTGAAAAGCTCGAGTCGATCCGCCGCTCGCTCTGGACGACGGACACAATCGCGAAGGCGAGCGCCTGACGATCCCGGGGGACGGCCGCCCTCGGGCCATGCGATAGTAAAACCGTGCAGCTCGATTTCGCATCACGCGAGATCTCGATCAAGCTTGTCTATTACGGTCCTGCGCTGAGCGGAAAGACCACCAACCTGGTCGCTCTGCACGGCCGTGCCGGCACCGACGCGCGGGGTCGGCTCATGACGCTCGAGACGCAGGACGATCGCACGCTCTTTTTTGATCTCCTGCCGCTCACCTTCCGTTCGAAGGACGGCGACGCGTCGCTGCGTATCAAGCTCTTCACCGTCCCGGGCCAGCCGATCCACGCCGCGACCCGCAGGCTCGTCCTGCAAGGCGCCGACGGCGTCGCGCTCATCGCCGACTCGCGTGTCTCCGAGACGCAACGCAACGCGGACGCGTTCATGGATCTCCGCCAGAACCTCCGCGACAACGGGATCGAGATCTCCCGGATGCCGCTCGTCATCCAGTTCAACAAGCGGGATCTGCCCGACATCCGCAGCGACGACGAGCTCGCGAGGCTCGCGGCCCGCGGCAAGGAGCCCGTCTTCCGGGCGGTCGCGACGCGGGGCATCGGCGTCGTGGAGACGTTCGTCTGCCTGCTTTGGCTCACGTGGCGCTCGCTCGATCAGAGCCATCAGCTCTCGCGCAAGCTCTCGATCGACGGCGAAGATCTCGTGGCGACCGCGGCGCGGCAGCTCGGCGTGACGACGCCGTTTCGTGAGCTCATCGCTGCGCGTATGGGCGGCAAGACAGCGGGCGCTGCGCCGGGAGGCGCTCCTTGAGCGACGAACGATCGGTGGACATCGACGCGCTCGGGCTCGGGTTTGGCCCTCTCCGGCTCGAAGACCTCGTGGACCGCGAGGCGATGCACGGCATGGTCGCCTCGATCGAGCAGGTCTTCGGCATCCCCCTGCGTATCGTGTCGAACTCGGGCGTGAGCCTCGCGAGCTCCACGAAAGAGGCCCCGCTCTGCGCGATGATCAACGAGGAGCCGGTCGGCCGTCGCGCGTGCAGCGCCATCGTCTCCGAGGTGAAACGCCTGCGCGTCACGTCGAGCGAGGGCGCGTCGCACGGCTGCTTCACCGGCGCGTGGTACCGCGTCGTCCCGATCGAATACGAAGGCGGCGCCATCGGCCGCGTGATCCTCGGCCCCTACTTGCCTCCCTCCGTCGAGAGTGTCCCCGATACCCTGCTCGCCGCGGACGAACGCATCGACCCTGCCCGCGCCGCCGATCTTTTGCCTCACATGGCGCGCGCGACCGAGGCCACGGCCGAGCTCGCCGCCAAGCACCTCGTCTCCGTGCTCGACGTGATCCTGTGGAGTGGCCACAAGGCGCTGCTCACCTCGAAGATGCACCTCGCGTCGATGCGCGAGAGTTACCGCGAGCTCTCGGAGAAAAACACAGCGCTCGAGCAGGCTTACGAGCGGCAGCAGGAGCTCGACAAGCTGAAGTCGAACTTCCTCGCGACGGTCTCGCACGAGCTCCGGACACCACTCACCTCGATCCTCGGCTACAGCGAGATGCTCGCCTCGGGCATCGCCGGCGAGCTCACGGGGCCTCAGCTCGACTTCGTGCAGATCATCCAGGCCAAGAGTGGAGAGCTGCTCAAGCTCATCATGAGCCTGCTCGACCTCTCCAAGCTCGAGAGTGGCACGGTCATGATGCGCCGGAGCGACGTGGTGATCGGCGCGGTGCTCACGGAGGCTGCGTCGACGGTCGCGCCCGTCTCCACGAAAAAAAGCGTCACGCTCACCGTCGACGCGCCGGCCGATCTTCCGGTCGTGCTCGGGGATCCGGAGCGGCTGCGGCAGGTCTTCGTGAACCTCGGCGAGAACGCCATCAAGTTCACGCCCCAGGGCGGCACCGTGCAGATCGTCGCCCGCCAGATCGCCACGCCGATGGACGACAGCTCGGACGACGAGCCCGGGATCGTCTTGCTCGCGCCGCTGCGGCAGATGGTCGAGGTGCGCGTGATCGACACCGGCATCGGCATCCCGGAGCAAGAGCGCGACAAGGTCTTTGATCCGTTTTACCAGGTGGATCAGACGTCGACGCGCGAGCACGGCGGCACGGGGCTCGGGCTCTCGATCGTCAAGCGCCTCGTCGAGGCGCACCACGGCACCGTGCACATCGAAGGCAACGATCCGACGGGCGCTGTCTTCGTCGTGCGTTTGCCCGCCTCACGCCCGTCGGCGCCGCCCTCACACGCGGCGATCTCGGTACGATTCGCCTGAAGGAAAGACATGGGAGCGCGAAGCTCGGAGCGGGCGCGGATCGACATGCTCGCCCGCGTGTTCGGCGAAGGCGACGCGGGCCGGACGATCGTCGGCATCGGCGACGACGCGGCCGTTGTCGCGCCTGGAAAAGAGCCCCTCGTGTGGACCGTCGACGCGCAGGTCGAGGGCGTGCACTTCCGCCGTGACCTCGTCTCGATGGCGGACCTCGGCTTCCGCGCGACGATGGCCGCGGCGAGTGACCTCGGCGCGATGGGCGCTTCTCCGCTCGGCATCCTCGCGGGGCTCGTCCTGCCGGAGGACGTCGACGACGACGATCTACGCGCCATCGCCGAAGGCCAACGCGAGGCGGCCGAGCACGTCGGCACGCGGATCATCGGCGGAAACCTCGCGCGGGGGCGAGAGCTCTCGATCACCACGACGGTGCTCGGGGAGACGCCGAGGCCGCTGGGTCGATCGGGCGCGCGGCCTGGGGACATCGTGGCGCTCGCGGGGCCGCTGGGTTTGTCGGCGGCCGGGCTCGTGCTCATCGAGCGAGGTCTCGCGCATGAACCGGACGCGGCCCCGGCGGTGCGCGCGTATCGCCGGCCCGTGGCGCGCGTGGGTGCGGGGCTCCTGGCGCGGGACGTCGCGAGCGCGGCGATCGACGTGTCCGATGGGCTCGCGCGGGACGTGGGACACGTGGCGCGGGCGAGTGGTGTGCGGGTCGTGCTCGATCCTGCGTCGCTCGTCGGGCCGGAGCTCGTACGCGCGGCGGCGCTCATCGGCGCGGATCCGCTCGCGCTCGCGCTGCATGGAGGCGAGGACTACGCCGTCGTGGTGACCGTCCCCGAGGACCGTCTGCCCGCGGGTTTCCTCCGGATCGGGCGTGTTCTCTCGGCGGAAGGCGGGGCGAGCGGGGTCTCGATCGAGCGGCCGGACGGCACGCACGTGGTTGTCGAGGAGCGCGGCTACGATCACTTCGGGTGATCGTACGTCGTCAAACTAGTTGCAGGCGGCCGGTGCGTTTCCGGCCATGGTGGCGCGGATCTGCGTGAGGGCACTCGAGCGCGGGGCCTTGCCTTCCTTGACGAGTTTCCCCGTCGTCGCGCACATCGACGCGGCCGTCGCGGCCTTTGATTTCACGTGCGGCGCCGCCTTCGCGTCCTTCGCCAGGGCCGAGAGGGCGGAGCAGCAGGCATCGATCGACGCTTGCGCGACCGGCTTCGGGGCCTCCGTGGCCGTGGGCGCGACGGGCATCGTGGTCGGTGCGGCCTCCCCTGCGGGCGCGGCCGATCCTTGCGCGGCCGAGCCTTGCGCGGCCGAGCCTTGCGCGGCCTGCGAATCTTCCACGGCCTTGACGGGTGCAGCGGCCGAAGGGAGCGGGACGGCCTGCGGCGCCTCTTCCTCCTTCTTGCAGCCGGTGAAGAGGAGCGCGCCGAGGGCGAACGTGATCAGGGCGGAACACGCGCGAGCGGAGGTCAGCATGGACCTCCGCTTACCCGTGTTTTGTCCAGACGGCTACTTTCGAGCGCCTCAGCTACAACCCATGCTGTTCCCGCAATTCAAGCACTTGTAACAAGCGCCATTGCGAACCGTGATGTGACCGCATCCATCACACACGGGCGCGTCCCCCATCATGTCCTCGAGCTGCGCATCGAGCGCGCTCGTCACGCGCTCATGCCCCTCCACGCGAGCCGGAGCCGCCGGAAGCGCGGGCGCCAGCGAAGAGCTCTCCTGCGCGCGCGTCTCGCTCGGGTCCTGGGTCGCCGCCGGCTGCGGCTGCACGTGCGCGAGGTCGTAGCGGTGCAGGTACTCGATGCCGAGCACGCGGAAGATGTAGTCCACGATCGACGTCGACACCTTCACGTAGTCGTGACCCTCGACCACGCCCTGCGGCTCGAAACGCGTGAAGGTGAACTGATCGACGAACGTCTCGAGCGGCACCCCGTACTGCAGGCCCACCGACACGCTCATCGCGAAGCAGTTCATCAGCGATCGGAAGGCCGCGCCCTCCTTGTGCATGTCGATGAAGATCTCGCCGAGCGTTCCATCGACGTACTCGCCGGTGCGCACGAAGATCTTGTGACCACCGACCTTCGCCTCCTGCGTGAAGCCCGTACGTTTCTTGGGCAGGCGCACGCGAGCGCCGGTCGGACGCAACACGGGCCCGCTCGCGACGGACTCCGCGACCACGACCTCGGCCTTCGCTTCGGCCTTCTCTTTCCTCGTGTCCTTCGCTTCCTTCGTGTCGCCCGACGACGAGAGCGGCTGCGACATCTTGCAGCCGTCGCGGTAGAGCGCGACCGCCTTGAGGCCGAGACGCCAGCCCTCTTCGTAGATCTTCTGCACGTCGTCGACCGTCGCCTCGTTCGGCAGGTTCACGGTCTTCGAGATGGCGCCCGAGAGAAACGGCTGGGCCGCGGCCATCATGCGCACGTGCGACATCGGCGCGAGGTAACGCTTGCCGATCTTGCCGCAGCGGTTCGCGCAATCGAAGACCGCGTAGTGCTCGTCGCGCAGGTGAGGCGCGCCCTCGACCGTCATGCGACCGACGATGGTCTCGTTCGCCTCGGCGATCTCCGCCGACGAGAAGCCGAGCCAGCGGAGGAGCGAGAAGCCCGGCGTGCGTTGATCCGAGGTGATGCCGAGCCGCGCGAACGCCTCTTCGCCGAGCACCCACGAGCTGAACGCGAGCTCGAGATCAAAGACGCCGGGGATGGCCGTCTCGACCTTGGCGAGGTCCTCGTTCGAGAGGCCACGCTGCTTGAGCGACGCGCGGTTGACGCCCGGCGCCGCGAGGAGCGTGTTCGTGCCCGACACGTACGCGACGATCTCCTGCACCTCGTGCTCGCTGTAGCCAAGGCGGCGCAGCGCTTCGGGCACGCACTGGTTCACGATCTTGAAGTACCCGCCGCCCGCGAGTTTCTTGAACTTCACGAGGGAGAAGTCGGGCTCGATGCCCGTCGTGTCGCAGTCCATGAGGAGACCGATCGTGCCCGTCGGCGCGAGCACGGTGGCCTGCGCGTTGCGGAAGTCGTTCAGGGTCCCGAGGCGCACGGCCTCGTCCCAGTCGGCGCACGCCGCGCGCCAGAGCGGCTCGGGGCACTTCTCGCGATCGATGGCGTAGGCCGCGTCGCGGTGCATGCCCATGACGCGCAACATCGGCTCGCGGTTCTTCGCGTAGCCCGGGAAAGGCCCGCGGGAGCCGGCCATCTCGGCCGAGACCTTGTACGCGTGTCCGCACATGATCGCGGTGATCGCGCCGGCCACCGAGCGACCCTCGTCCGAGTCGTAGGGGATGCCGAGCAGCATCAGCATCGTGCCGAGGTTCGCGTATCCGAGCCCGAGCGGCCGGTAGTCGTGCGAGTTCCGCGCGATGGGCTTCGTCGGGTAGGAGGAGAAGTCCACGAGGATCTCCTGCGCCACGAAGAAGACACGCGTCGCGTGGCGGAAGCCCTCGATGTCGAACGAGCCGTCCGTCCGGAGGAACTTCGTGAGGTTCAAGCTCGCGAGGTTACAGGCCGTGTCGTCGAGGAACATGTACTCGGAGCACGGGTTACTGGCGTTGATGCGCCCCGCGTTCGGGCAGGTGTGCCAGCGGTTGATCGTCGAGTCGTACTGCACGCCGGGATCGGCGCAGCCCCACGCCGCGTCCGCGATCAGCTTCCAGAGGTCCTTGGCGTTCAGCGTATCGACCACCTCGCCCGTCGTCCGCGCGCGTGTCTCCCACGTGCCCCCGGTAGAAACCGCGCGCATAAAATCGTCGGTCACGCGCACCGAGTTGTTCGAGTTCTGGCCGCTCACCGTGTGGTAGGCCTCGCCGTTGAAGTCGGCCGACATGCCCGCGCCGATGAGCATCTGCGCCTTGCGCTCCTCGCGGACCTTCCACTGGATGAAGTCGAGGATCTCCGGGTGGTCCATGTCGAGGCAGACCATCTTCGCGGCGCGCCGCGTCGTGCCGCCGCTCTTCGTCGCCCCGGCTGCGCGGTCGAAGACCTCGAGGAAACTCATGAGCCCCGAGCTCGTCCCGCCGCCCGAGAGCTTCTCTTGCTTGCCCCGGATGGTGCTGAAGTTCGTGCCCGTCCCCGAGCCGTACTTGAAGAGACGCGCCTCGCTCTTCATGAGGTCGTAGATGCCCATCAGGTCGTCGTTGATCGCCTGGATGAAGCACGCCGAGCACTGGGGTTTTTCGTACGCGTTCGCAATTTCGGCGATCGCGCCTTCCCCCTCGGACCAGGCGAAGTTCCCGCCGGCCCCCACGATGCCGTAACGGTGCCAGAGCCCGCAGTTGAACCAGACGGGGGAGTTGAAGGCGCCGTACTGGTTGGCCAGCAGAAACGAAAGCTCCGCCTCGAAGGTGTCCGCCTCCTGGGTGCTGGCGAAGTAACCGCCGGATTCCTCGCCCGCCTCCCGGATGGTCTTGGAGAGACGCTCGACGACCTGACGCACGCTCGTCTCGCCGAGGTCCTTCTTGCCGTGGAGGCCGGCTTTGCGGAAATACTTGGAGACCACGATGTCCGTCGCGAGCTGCGACCAGCCCGACGGCACTTCGGCGCCCTCCATTTTGAAGACGACCGACCCGTCCGGGTTGTTGATCACGCTCGACCGCCGCTCCCAGGTCACCTGGTCGAGCGGGTTCGTCCCGCGATGGGTGAAGACCCGGTCGAAGCCGAGGCCACGCGCAACCTTCTTCCCCTCCTTCTTGCCGTCTTGCTTGCCGTCTTGCTTGCGCCGCGTTCGCCGGCGGCGCGCACTTTACTTGCCGTCATTGAAATCTTCTTCGAGCCAGACATGGTACACACTCCATTCCTCTTCACTCGCCGGCCGGAAACTGAAAATGCGCAGCGCGTCATCGCGTGTCACATGCACCACCGTCAGTACCGCCAGCACATCGAACACATACGCGAACGACTGCATTCCCGATTCGCCAGATCGCACGCTGTCCACGTCCAGGCGATAAGGGCTTTCCAGCACCATCGGCGCATCCACGAAATCCAGCCCATGCTTGTCGATATTGGCTTGGCGCTTGGTTTCGTCCCATCGCAGCAATACCGGCACCTGCGGTGAACTCATTTATTTATTGTAGTAACATAAAATAGGGAAGTCAAGGATGCCCATTGCTGTGTGTACGCCCACTGGTTCGGTCTGAGCAGCGATGTCTTTGACCATCACCATTGGCCTGAAGCCGCTGTTACGTGCAGCTCATATGGTCCATGCCACGAAAACCATACACGCCGCAGCCCCAGCGCCTGCGTCACAACAAGGCCCAGCATCGCGTCGAACACCACGCGGTATCAAGGGCCAAAGTCGATTCGCAGCTCGGACACTCCAGCGGCAAGTCTCAGCTGAACATGACCGGCTTGCTGCCCGGCGGCGGCGAATAGCGGAACGTGCCGCGCTTGAATATCGCCTCGCGCCCACCGACCGCGGCGATCCTGGCTTCCTGGTCGGCGCGGGCCGCGCGGTCCGCCGCCTCCGGGTCGACCACGCTGCGCAGTTTCGCCGCGC